>NZ_JBPWOS010000006.1:0-265010 GCF_055550225.1 Ornithinibacillus liuyingii
CTCGCTCGACTTGCATGTATTAGGCACGCCGCCAGCGTTCGTCCTGAGCCAAGATCAAACTCTCCAAAAAAGTTTGTCTATGATTGACACCAATCAATCATAGGTAAATTCTTAGCAAAGAAGCTGCTAGCTTCTGTAATTCTTTAATAGAAAAAACAGGGTATGTTTTTTCTTGACATACTGGTTGTTTTGTTCAGTTTTCAAGGAGCAAAAAGTTTGTTTAGCTTTTCGCGTCAACTCTTATATTATACTATTTCTAAATTCCATTGTCAACAGTTTTTTATAAAAGTTTATCGCTTTGTTTTATCGCTTTTCAAATTAGCGACTTTATTAATATATCACGCTGTTAATTTAAAGTCAACAACTTTATTAAATTAATTTGAGTAGCTATATTCTGCAAAAGCAACGTTATTTACTTTACCATGATTGTGGCCATTAATCAAGACTTTATTACTGGAAAATAGTGGATTAAAAAAAGAGACAAGCCACTCTAAATTTAAGTGCTTGTCTCTTCACCTTCTTGCAAATTATCTATTACGCATTTGCGGGAATAATAATACATCACGAATAGATGGTGAGTTCGTTAATAACATAACTAATCTATCAATACCGATACCAAGTCCACCTGTTGGTGCCATACCATACTCCAATGCTTCTAGGAAATCTTCATCCATTAAATGTGCTTCATCATTTCCTTCTGCTCTTTCTTTAACCTGTGCTTCAAAACGTTCACGTTGATCAATTGGATCATTAAGCTCACTGAACGCATTAGCATGCTCACGAGCGACAATGAATAATTCAAAACGATCTGTGAAGCGCTCGTCTTCTTCATTTTTCTTCGCTAAAGGAGAAATCTCCACTGGATGCCCGTATACAAATGTCGGTTGAATTAGTTTTTCTTCTACCTTTTGCTCAAAGAACTCATTTACAACATGTCCAAATGTCATATTGTCTTTAATTTCTACTCCATGTTCTTTCGCTAGCTCTCTCGCCTTTTCGTCACTCATATGCTCCCAGAAATCTACACCAGTATGTTCTTTTACTGCGTCAACCATGTGCACTCGTTTCCACTCAGGCTTTAAGTCTATTTCGTAGTCTCCATAGGTTACAGTTGTCGTACCTAGTACTTCTTCTGCAATATGAGCAACCATATTTTCAGTAAGGCTCATAATATCATGATAATCAGCATATGCTTCATATAACTCTAACATAGTAAATTCCGGGTTATGTCTAGTAGATACCCCTTCATTTCGGAATACTCTTCCTATTTCATATACCTTCTCCAGACCACCAACAATTAGTCGCTTCAGATGCAGCTCAATTGCAATACGCATATATAGTGGAATGTCTAACGCATTATGATGTGTAATGAATGGTCTTGCAGATGCACCACCTGGAATGCTATGCATCATCGGTGTTTCTACTTCTAGGAACCCTTGGCCATCTAAATAGTTTCGCATTGCACGAATAATTTTACTGCGCATTACAAAGGTTTCACGACTTTCCATATTCGTGATTAAGTCTAAATAGCGTTGACGGTATCGTTGTTCCACGTCTTTAAGACCGTGATACTTTTCAGGAAGTGGTCTAAGTGACTTCGTAAGTAGTTGGAATTCAGTTACTTTAATAGATAATTCACCAACATTGGTTTTGAACATTAGTCCAGTAACCCCAACAATATCTCCAAGATCAATGGAGTTGAACACTTCATACGCTTCTTCTCCAATTGCATCTTTACGTACATACAATTGAATTTGTCCACTTAAATCTTGAACATGAGCAAAGCCGGCTTTCCCTTTGCCACGCTTTGTCATAATTCTACCTGCAATCGTAACTTGATATTTTGCTTCTTCTAATTCCTCTTTAGAGAATTGTTCATATTTTTCATGTAGTTCCTTCGCTAAATCTGTTCGGACAAATTTACCTCCAAAAGGATCAAGGCCTTGATTACGGTATGTATCGAGCTTTTCGCGCCGAACGCGCATATGATCATTTAATTCTTCTGACATTAGTATCAACTCCATTAATCAATTTTTTAAGATAAAGGTATAATTGGTTCGACCTTATAAATTCATTAAACAGTATCTCAACATAACCTTCATTTTACACCCGAAATGGCTTTATAATCAACTTATCACACTATATCGTGAACTAAAAGAAAAAACTGCTGGTTTTACGCCAGCAGATTTCTTCCAATATACATTTATACATTTAGGAAACTTTCATTTCCGCTTCTACTTCTCTTACAAATTCAAGTAATATATTCACTAGCTCATCACGAGTCTCCGCTTTGTTAATTTGCTTACGCGCCTTACCATTGCCTTCAATATCTTTTAAATACCAAGCTGCATGTTTACGCATTTCCATAATCGCTACTTTTTCACCTTTTAACTTAATTAAACGATCCATATGAAGCAAACATATATCTACCTTTTCTTGTGGGGTTGGATTATCGATTAAGACACCGGTTTCTAGGTATTGAACAATTTGGTAGATAATCCATGGATTTCCTAGTGCTGCACGTCCGACCATCACAGCATCTACTCCTGTTTCCTCTAGTCGCTTCTTCGCAATTTCAGGACTATCAATATCACCATTTCCGATTACGGGAATATTAACAGCTGCTTTTACCTCTTTAATGATATCCCAGTTCGCATAACCTTCATACATTTGCTTTCTAGTACGTCCATGGAGACCGATGGCACTTCCGCCTGCCGCTTCGATAGCTTTTGCGTTATCAATAGCGTATATATGATCTTCATCCCATCCGGTACGCATTTTTACCGTTACTGGTTTATCAACATTCTCTACAACGGCCTTCACCATGTTATAAATTTTATCTGGGTCTAATAGCCAGCGAGATCCAGCATCTATCTTGGTGATCTTCGGTGCTGGGCATCCCATATTAATATCAATAATAGACGCATTTGTGTTTTGGTCAACATATTGTGCTGCTTGAACAAGGGAATCTTTATCTCCGCCAAAAATTTGGAGACTCATTGGCATCTCTTGTTCATCGATATATAGCATTTTCATTGTTTTTTGGTTTCGATTTAAGATTCCTTTATCACTAACCATTTCAGCTGTAATTAGTCCTGCACCGAATTCCTTCACGGTTAAACGAAATGCCCAGTTACTTACTCCAGCCATTGGGGCAAGTGTTACGCGGTTTGGGATCGTGATGTTCCCGATATTCCACATATCTTATTCCTCCTTCCTACCTGTTAATTCTTCTATATCTATGTTTAGCGTTTCCGCTATCTGTTGGATTAATTTTTCGGACACCTCACGTGTACCTCTTTCAATTTTACCAAGCGTATTAAGGGATATATTCAGTTCCTTAGCTAGACGGACCTGTGTATAACCTTTTAGCTTCCGGAATGCCTTTATTCTTCTTCCTATTCGGCCTTTTTCCATATACGAATCTCCTCTTTATCTTGTTCTGGAAGATTGCGTAATAACTCAGCTACTGTTTTGCTTAATACTGGTACATTCAGACCCGGTGCAATCTCGTGAAGTGGGATTAATACAAATCCTCGCTCTCCCATTCTCGGATGTGGAATAGTTAATCGATCTGTTTCCCTATTTTCGTTATTATAGACCAAAATGTCAAGGTCGATTGTTCTCGGCCCAAACCGAATCGTTCGCTCTCGTCCAAGTTCGGCTTCAATTCCTTGGCATACATCTAATAATTTTTCTGAAGGTAAATCGGTATTTACTTCTACTACCATATTTAAAAAATCGGCTTGATCGGTATATCCAACTGGCGCAGTCTCATAAATAGATGAGGCTTTGAGTAGCTGGATATGTTCATTCTGCTCTAATAGATTAATCGCTTTATCTAAATACTCTGCTCTTGGTTCTATGTTTGTTCCTAATGCGATATATGCTTTATTCATTTCATTTCTCCCGATAGATTTCAACAGCTACAGATTGGTAATGCCCTGGTATTGGTGGATCTGGCTTTATTACTTTCACTCGACATGCTTCTAGTAGGGAGAATGAACCTAATAAATCAGACGCCACTTCCTCTGCAATTGCTTCTATTAAATTTTTTGAACTGCCTTCGACGATTTTTTTTACATGCGCATAGGCTTGGCTATAATCAATCGAATCGTACATGTCATCACTTTTACCTGCTTTTTTCGTATCTAAATAGAGCTCTGCATCTACTAAAAAACGTTGTCCTAACTTTTTTTCCTCTGGTAACAGCCCGTGGTACCCATAAAATTGCATATTGGTTAAAATAATTTTATCCATTACTTATCCTCCACCCTTATCATCGCATCCATCATTTTAGCTAGCTCCACATTAACTTTCACATTATGTACTCGTACCATATGTGCGCCTTTAGCAATTCCAAGACATGTCGTTGCTCCTGTACCTGTATCTCTTTCGGCAGGTGGTACATCTAATACACTACCTATAAATCGTTTGCGTGAAGTTGCTAGTAAAAGCGGGAATCCCATTGCGGTTAATTTTTCTAGATTCTTCATAACAACGAGATTGTCTTTAGGACTTTTCGCAAAGCCAATCCCCGGGTCAAGGATGATATTTTCCTTTGGGACACCTGCTCTAAGAGCAATATCAATACTTTCCTCTAAATCCTGTTTCATATCATCGATAAGAGAAGTATAATTCTCATTCGTACGATTATGCATTAAAATAATCGGAACGTTATAATTTGCAGCAACAGAAGCAATCTCCGGATCTCGCTTTGCTCCCCAAACATCATTAATGATTTCTGCACCGGCTTCTACAGCCTGTCTTGCGGTTTCTGCTTTATAGGTATCAATAGAAATTGGTATATGGATAGACTCCTTGACCGCGTTAATCATAGGTAGTACTCGGCTGAGCTCTTCTTTAATAGAGATTGGATCATGATCCGGTCGGGTTGACTCTCCGCCAATGTCGATAATATCTGCACCTTGTTGTTCCATCACAACTGCTTGTTCAACAGCCTTTTCAACAGTAGTATAATTTCCCCCATCAGAGAAGGAATCCGGTGTGACATTTAATATACCCATGATATGTGTTCTATCGAATAAGTTATATACTTTTGATTTTGTCTTTAATATCATACCAATCGTTTCCTTTCACCCCGAAATATCTAGTATCATTCTATCATATAACAAATTAAGGTATTAATTTAATGCCGTCTTAAGTTTCCAAAACGGTTAGAGAACTTATGGTAGTCGAATTGAGGGTGTGAGTTAATTCGGATAAATATAGTTCGATATTCTATAAGAGAGAAGTAAAAATGAATAAAGGCTAGCATCAAAGAATGATGCTAGCCTCCATCTCATTGTTTATTCTTCATCAAATTGATAAAGCGCAGTGGATAAATAACGCTCCCCATTATCTGGGAATACCGCAAGTACTTTTTTCCCTTTTCCTAGTTGTTTGGCAATCTTCTTCGCAGCAGCAACCGCAGCACCTGCAGAGATACCACCTAGGATACCATTTGTTTTCGCAACTTCACGGGATGTTGCGAATGCTTCTTCATTTTCGATTTGAATAACGTCATCATAAACCGCTGTATCTAGTACACCCGGAACAAAGCCCGCCCCAATTCCTTGGATTTTATGAGGTCCAGGAGTTCCACCGGATAATACTGGTGAATCAACAGGCTCAACTGCATAAATTTTGATATCTTGGAAATGTTCTTTTAGTACTTTACCAGCACCAGTTACCGTTCCACCTGTTCCGACACCAGAAACAAATGCATCAAGACCGTCCTTCATTTGTTCCACAATTTCGTTACCTGTTGTACGAGCGTGAATTTCTGGATTAGCTTGGTTCTCAAATTGCTGTGGCATGAAGTAACCCTCTTCTTTCACAAGCTCTTCCGCCTTTTTAATCGCACCTTTCATCCCTTCAGCACCAGGAGTAAGTACTAAGTTTGCTCCATATGCACGTAATAAATTTCGGCGCTCCTGACTCATTGTATCAGGCATAACGAGTACTGCCTTATATCCTTTCGCTGCAGCCACCATCGCTAAACCAATACCTGTGTTTCCGCTAGTTGGTTCGACAATAGTGTCTCCTTCTTTTAGCTTTCCTTCTTTTTCTGCAGCTTCAATCATTGCAAGTGCAATACGATCCTTTACCGAGCTACCCGGGTTGAAGAACTCTAATTTCACATAAATGTCCGCACTGTCTCCGTCTGTTATTCTGTTTAATTTAACAATAGGTGTATCGCCGATTAAGCCAGTAATATTATCTGCAACTCTCATTCCAAATTACCTCCTCATAATTCCCACTAAACAGATAGGATTTATATATAATGTAATTCTTAAGCCAAATAATGTCAATCCAAACGCCTAGAAATGGGCTATGGAGTATACAAATAAGTTCCTACTCTAGTTTATTCGTCGTATACCCATTCTATATCAAATTTTTCCCATAACGGGTCTGCAACCAAGTTCTGATTGATTGATTGTAATGCAAGCTCATTTCGAATATATGGTTTCAACTCTTCATAACTAAATGTGATGTCCGGTAATTTTTTATGAAGGAATAAAATCGCTACACCATTGGATGTAACAAATGGTTCACTATAAGTGTATTCTTCCAGTCCCTTTGCAATATCAAAGTAATTACTAGGGATAAATTCTGTGCTCGATGAATTAAATCCTAAGTAGCCACCATTTTCTCTCGTATCCTCATCGATGGAATATTCCTTAGCAAGTAAGGAAAATGAAGCCCCTGCTTCTAATTCTTCATATACTTTATTAGCTGTTTCTCTGTTGGCAACTAGAATATGAGATAGCTGAAAGGATTCGGAAAACTGATATTGATTATCATATTTGGTGAAATATGCTTGGACATCTTCTTCAGGCACTTGAACGTCCTGGGCTAGCATTGCTTCTAATTGATAGCGATAGATGATGTCCTCTCTCCAGTTTTCTTCTAACTCTTTTAACTCTTCTTCTGTTGTCAATCCTTGCATCGTCGTTAATAAGGCAATATCACGCTCGATTACTTTTTCACTCACGGTTATATTTTGCTCTTGTGCTAGCTTTTTTACAACCTCTTGATCAATTAAAGTTTTTAGCTCTTTCTTACCATAACTTTCTCGTAACGATTTCATCCAATCTTGAAAAGAAATTTCCGTGCCACCAATAGATGCAACTGGTTTTTGAGTATCAACTTCTTCATCTTCAACTATCGATTCGTCTGACCTGTCGTTCTTCCAAAGCAACATGGTTGCGACATTTGTTATGAGAAGAACAACAATAACACTTAGTAGTAGTTTATTTGACATAGTTTACTCCTTCCAATTACCTGGTAGCTCATAGCTGTTCCATTAACTCATTTAGCTCTTCTTCTGAGAAGTGATAGTTCTCATTACAAAAATGACAAGACGCTTCCGCCCCGTGATCTTCATCAATCATGGCTTGTATTTCTTCTTTCCCTAGTCCCATAATGGCATTTGCTAACCTTTCTTTTGAACATTTACACTTAAATTGAACTGGCATCTTTTCGTGTATTTTCACTTCTTCGCCTTCAAATAGTTCGGTTAAAATTTCCTCTGGTGTTTTACCTGCTTGCACAAGAGAAGAAATAGGAGGAAATGATGTAATACGGCTCTCTAATTTATCGACAATTTCATCATCTGCACCAGGCATTACCTGTACAATAAATCCACCGCTTGCAAGAATGGTATGGTCAGGATTCACCAGCACCCCTGCACCTACTGCTGAAGGAACCTGTTCTGATGTAGCAAAATAGTACGTAAAATCTTCACTAATTTCTCCAGATACAATAGGGACTTGGCCGGTAAAGAATTCACGAAGTCCAAGATCTTTCACAACACTTAAGCTTCCTGTTGTACCAACTGCTCTTGCAACATCTAACTTACCCTTACTATTTAAATCAAAATCCACATGCGGATTCGTTACATAGGCTCTAACTTCACCCTTTGCATTTGCATCTGCAATAATAGCACCGATAGGGCCACCACCTTCAACCTTTACCGTTAAAGAATCATTCCCCTTTAGCATGGCACCCATCATAGCAGAGATTGTCATCGTACGCCCCATTGCTGCTGAAGCTGTTGCCCACGTGTCTTGTCGTCTTCTTGCTTCCTCTACCATATTGGTGGAACGAATGGCATATGCACGAACCATTCCGTTAAATGTTGTTGCTTTTATTAAGTAATCTGACATGTTGTGTTTTGCTCCTTTTCATTTGTTATTGATTAATTTTATAAATTTCATATAAGCCCTTTAATGTTAAATATGGATCAACATAATCTATCGTCTCCGAAGCTTCACCAATTAATGAGGCTAACCCACCAGTAGCGATTACTTTTGCTTCTTGACCAGCAGTTTGTTTGATTCTATTCACAATACCATCCACTTGACCAATATATCCATAAAACACGCCAGATTGCATCGCTTCGACGGTTGATTTACCAACGACATTATCTGGTGCTTCTATTTCTATTTTAGGGAGCTTAGAGGCTCGTTGATACAATGCTTCCATGGAAATATTTATTCCTGGAGAAATGATGCCGCCACAATATTCCTTCGATTCATTGATATAGCAATAGGTTGTTGCCGTTCCAAAATCGATAATAATAAGCGGTGTATCGTGCTCCTGGATTGCTCCGACTGCATTTACTATCCGGTCGGCACCAATTTCCTTAGGATTAGGGTATCGCATTTTTAAATTGGTCTTTACGGTATCTTTACCGACGATAATCGGGTTAATCTGAAAGTACGTGTTACACATTCTTTCTAAGGCAAACATAATGGGAGGTACTACGGAGGAGATAACCACGCCATCGATATCGGCAAATTTGATTCCACTAAAGTCAAATAATGATTTGATAAGCATGCCGAATTCATCTTCTGTTTTATAGCGGTCGGTTTTGATTCGCCAGTGATATGCTAGTTCTTTATCATTAAAAACGCCTAATACTGTGTTTGTATTTCCTACATCTAGAACAAAAAGCATGTTACAAGTCCTTCCTACCAAAAATATGGTCCCTTAAGAATTTAGAACCAGCTGACTTAAGGTAATGTGACATTTTCCGTACAGGACTACACTCGTACAAAAATATGAGCGAAGTGTACTTAGGCCTGAGAGTATCAATATTATTACCAGCCAGCGCTAGTGTAAAAAATTTAAGTCCTTAATAATATACCAAAATCAATTACGTAAGTGAAATTTCCTAACCCAAAACAAAAGGTAGCCTCATTAGAAGGCTACCTTTTTCGATATTGTTAGTCGTTTTTGTTCTTATCTTCTTCTATTTCTTCGCGAAGTTTTTCGTCTACTTTTTCTTTTGCTTCTTCAAAAGAGTCAACCGTTTCGTCATCTTTCTTCGCATTAATATTTACTTTCACATCATCCACTTCTTCGTATTCTTCTGGATCTGGAAGAACACCTTTATCAAATAGAGACTTAATTTGTCTTGCATCCAATGTCTCAACCTCTAGAAGTGTTTGTGCTATTAATTCTAGCTTATCGCGATTTTCTGTAAGGATTGTTTTCGCACGATCATAGCAATAGTTGATGAAGTTTTGCATTTCTGTATCGATATCATGTGCAACTGCATCACTATAGTTTTGTTCGTTATTAATATCTCTACCTAGGAACACTTCTCCACCACCACTACTGTATTGAAGAGGTCCTAGCTTGTCGCTCATACCATATTCTGTAATCATTTTGCGTGCAATGTTTGTTGCACGTTGGAAGTCATTGGATGCCCCAGTACTTACTTCGCCAAAGACGATTTCCTCGGCAACACGACCACCTAATAATCCGGTAATCTTATCGAATAGCTCTGGCTTCGTCATGAAGTAACGGTCTTCTTTCGGAAGCATTACTGCATATCCACCAGCTTGACCACGAGGGACAATCGTTACTTTATGAACAACATCTGCCTCATCGAGCACCATTCCAATAATCGTATGGCCACTTTCATGATAAGCAACGATATTTCGTTCTTTTTCTGATATAACACGTGTTTTCTTGGCAGGTCCAGCTATGACACGGTCAATTGCTTCATCCACATCGGTCATATCAATTTCCTTCTTATCTTGACGGGCCGCAACTAGTGCAGCTTCGTTTAGAAGGTTTTCTAAGTCCGCACCCGAGAATCCAGGTGTACGCATTGCAATTGTTTTTAGATCAACTGAAGCATCTAATGGTTTATTTTTCGCATGTACTTTAAGTACTTCTTGACGACCTTTTACATCTGGACGATCAACAGTAATCTGTCTATCAAAACGTCCTGGACGTAATAATGCAGGGTCTAGAATATCTGGTCTGTTCGTTGCAGCTACGATGATAATTCCTTCGTTTGCCCCGAAACCGTCCATTTCTACTAGTAGTTGGTTTAGTGTTTGCTCACGTTCATCATGACCACCACCAAGACCCGCTCCACGTTGACGACCTACCGCATCAATCTCATCGATAAATATAATACAAGGTGCATTTTTCTTCGCATTTTCGAATAAATCACGCACACGACTTGCTCCGACACCCACAAACATCTCAACAAAGTCTGAACCACTAATAGAGAAGAAAGGAACTCCTGCTTCCCCAGCAACAGCACGTGCAAGTAATGTTTTACCAGTACCTGGAGGTCCAACTAAAAGAACCCCTTTTGGAATTCTTGCCCCAATTGCTGAGAATTTACGTGGGTCTTTTAAGAATTCAACTACTTCTACTAATTCTTGCTTTTCTTCATCTGCACCAGCAACATCGGTAAAGCGAACTTTTTTCTTTTCTTCATTATACATTTTCGCTTTACTCTTACCGAAGTTCATCACTCGGCCGCCACCGCCGCCTTGTGCTTGACTAAGCAAGAAGAAGAATAAAAGACCAATAATTAAGAACGGAATCATCGTAGTTAGGAGTGTAACCCAAATACTAGGCTGATCCATTTGTTCTGTTTTTAAGGCACTTTGTTCTCTTGCCTTTGTTGTAATATCAGTAACGATATCGTTATTATCAGGTACTTGAGCAACAAATTGTTTGTCGTCTTTTAACGTACCAGTGATACGCATAATGCCATTCACAGGCTTCATCGTCATTTCTTTGACATTACCTGCTTCAAGTGATTGCATGAAATCATTCACATTTAATTCTTCTGCTTGATCATGCTGACCACTTAACATACTAATTACGGCTATAATAACCAGAAATATAATTAAGTAAAAAAACGCACTACGGAAAACTCGGTTCAATGCCCTACCTCCTCCCAAACGGGAAAAACTATTAACAATAGTATCACATGAAATTTAAATTTTACAACTAATTGCTCTTTGCATTTCAAACAATATTCATTAGACCACTTTTTATTCTTCGCCACCATAAATTTCCGGTTTTAATACCCCGATATATGGTAGGTTTCGATATTTTTCATCATAATCTAACCCATACCCAACTACAAACGCATCTGGAACCTCAAACCCAACTAGGTCGGCTTCAATTTCTGCCGTTCTTCCAGAAGGTTTATCGAGTAAGGTTACAATTTTTACTGAATTTGCTTTGCGATATTTAAATAGATCCACTAAATAGCGTAATGTATTACCACTATCAATAATATCCTCGATAATTAATACATCGCGACCTTCTACTTTCGTATTTAGGTCTTTTAAGATTTTTACCTCTCCAGAGGAAACCATACTCGTTCCACCATAACTAGATACATCCATGAAGTCCATCTCTAGATGTGTTTGTACTTGTCTTAACACATCAGACATAAATGGTAATGCTCCCTTTAATACACCAATTGCTAATGGAAAACGCCCTTCGTACTCTTTTGTTAATTGTTCTCCTAACTCTTTACACTTCGCCGCTATTTCTTCTTCTGTAATAAGTATTTCCTTAATGTCGTTATGCACGATAATCCTCCTACAATTTACCTTGTTGATAATTTAGTTGTATATATAAGGAATGTTTTTGCTTTGGTATAGAGTCGCGTTTCTTTATACCAATAAGCCATAGTATATCCCCATTATTATCCGTTACTACTGGCCATCTATTCCGATCATGTAAGGGTACTTTTGCATCAATAAAAATATCTTTTAACTTTTTACTTCCATTTAACCCATTCCATGTCATTCGGTCTCCGTCCTGCCGGTTCCTAATATGTAAAGGCAGTACTACTTGGCTTGCCAAACAAATATATGTATGTTCATTCTGTATAGCAACTTCATTTGTATATGTAGCACGTATTGTATCACCATTAGGTAATAGCACCTCACCCGGTACTGCTAACACTTCATGGAAAGGTTCATTTTCTTCTTTCTGCTGAAAATAAAAGATAAGTTTATTATATGCTTTTTCTACCTTTAAATGACGGGGAAAATCAATTTGGACATTTCCCTTTTCTTTATTCATTAACATAAAGAATTGCTCTTCATGGACATAGGATAAATCTTTTGGTACGTCCTCATGATATAGATAGTTTAATATTAGATGAAAGGCCCGCCTTTGTAAAGCAGATGCACGTGATTGAAACTGATCAATACGAAACATGACTTTTATTGGTTTTTTCTCTGCAATAACAACATCCTCAAACATCTTTTTTGCTTCCGATTGTAGGAACGTCTCATCCATTTCTAGTGATTCATTTAAATGTTGCATCGTTTTGTGTAAATTAGGGTTCTTTTCCTTTAATAAAGGGAGTACCTTATGACGAAAATAGTTCCGGGTATAATCGACAGTTTCATTCGATGGATCAAGGCGTGGTACGATGTTATTCTCCTTACAGTAATCCTCAATAGCTTTCTTTGTTACACATAGGAATGGTCGTATGATAAACCCACCAGCAAATTCTCGTTTAACTGGGATACCGGCAAGGGAGCTGGAATCAGCCATACGAACCATTCGCATTACCATCGTTTCTGCTTGGTCATCACCATGATGACCAAAAGCCAAATAATCAGCTTGGAAATGCTGCATTTTCTCTGCAAAAAAGGCATAGCGCAACTCTCTAGCTGCTATTTGTGTGCCTAAGTGCATTTTCTTTTTATATTCGTTCACATCAATCGATGTTCCCACAAATTCTATATTCCACTTTCTGCAGATATTCTCCACATAGTGAAGATCCTCCACACTTTCCTCTCCACGAAGTCCATGGTCTACAGAAAGTGCAACTATCCGTAATCTCCATTGTTTCTGCATCCTGTTGAGAAAATGTAAAAGTGCCAAAGAATCCGGCCCACCTGATACAGCAACTAATACAGTAGACTCTGGGGAAAGTAGTTGATGCTTATGAATAAAGGATTCTACTACTTCATTCACTCATGTCCACCTTCTTATTCTTAAGTACTTCTCATTTTACCACTCTAATTAAGGGATGAACAACGAAGAAAGATAAAACCCTAGCGCCACTATTAAAAACCCTACAGACTCTACTGCTAGTGAGGGATTGTCTTCTTTCCTTCTCGTTGTAGATGCTTTGGATTGCTTCTGCAATTGATAAATTACAGCAGATACTTCTTGTTTCATTTCATCACTGGTATGATATTTCCCGAGCAATGCTTTCTTGAAACATGGACTATACGGTTGAAGTGCTTTGACGTCATTAATTTTCTTAAATAACGTAGCTTGTGGATTGGACCCCTTAGGAAAATGCCTTGGATAATAAACGCTAATAAACACCATAACTAACGCAAATAGGTCATAGCTTGGCTCAGCCTTTCTCGTACCTAGCCCCCAATAGCCACGGTCGTAGAACTCCGTGTATTCTTTTATCGCTCGACCAACTTGTGTGGTACCACCTACATCAATCCATCTAAGACGCGGCGGTGCATGGCTAACCAATAAATTGTCTACCTTTAAGTCACCAAATATCCAGCCAGATTGATGTAAATTCCCAAGGTCGTCTAATAACTGCAGCATAAATACGCCAATCCATTCGTTTCCATGTTGCTTAATAAATTCTGGTAAGGTTCTCCCTTGGATATATTCCATGACATAAAAAGAAAATGTCATACCTTGGGGCGTTACCCAATCATCCACATCCAATAAATAAGGTCCAAGACTTTTCGCTTGGACCTTCCCTAGTGATTTTAACACATTGACCTCCATTGTAATGGAAGAGCTTTTATCACTAATCTTCAATGCAGCCTTTTTTCCACCTGCATCACATAGATAAACCGTCCCAATCGCACCATTTCCAATCTTTCGGATGATAACGTATCGTTTTTGATGCCATTTACCGGTGATTGTCATCCCAGGCTTTAGAAAAGTATCATGCGTTCTCGATGTCTTGTTCATGGTTTCCTCTAAAGCTCCTTAACAAGCTTTTCTTACCAAACTGATACATTGCCTCACGGATAGCTGGCCCTGTTGGCGTAATTCCACCACTTGTAAGCTTCGGAAATACAGATGAAATCGAATCCAACTTCGGAGACCAGTCTAGTACTTTATCAATATCCTTACGTTTTCCTGGGAAGTTATAAATTGCAAAGCGATTTCTTCCAACTCTGGAGTTAAGGCTGATGGATAAATCAATTAACGCTTCCTTAACGGTTGGTAATTTATCATGCATACTTGCACTTGTATCAATGAGCACCAACACCTCTAGGTCACTTGTTTCACCCAAGTCCTCCACTACTTCCATTATTTCTCCTCGTTTTTCAGGGTCTAAATCTTCTATCGTTTGCTCTTTACCTAATATTTGCTTCAGCTCCATATTAACAAATCCCTGGATTGTTTGCGTCATGGCTTGTTTAGTTACGGTTTGTACGGTTTGTGATAATGCCTGCTTATATACTAGCTGGCTTACTCCGCCACCTGATAAGGCAATTTCTTCTACCTCTTGTAGACCCTCAGGATCTTCTGTTTGATCGTCTTCCAATATACCAATGACATTAACTGTTATCCCTTGCTGAAATGCTAATGCAGCTGTTGCCGCTGGGTCTTCCCCTTTATTCGAACACCCATCTGTAATTAATAGAATTTGCTTTAAAGTCCCCTTCTTCATACGAAACACCTCCATATTATTCCTTTACCATCATTGACAACAATGCTTCGAGATATACCTTTTTCAAAGAAGGAATCTAGCAATTCTATTTAGAGCGCCTCTGTTTGGTAGATTGGAAACGTCGCCCAACGAGGAACATTCTTTTTCAACTTAGCAACTAACACGGTCATATCATCCTCTATTTCACCGGAGCGTGTCCGAATCACTTCTTCTAGTAATAGATCGGCTATCTCCTGCGGATGATCCGTCTCCATCTCGCGGATCTTTCGTTTCAGCCAAACATCTGTGTTCTCTACATGCTTAGGACCATCAAAAATACCATCACTCATCATAATCAGGATATCCTCTGACTGTAATTGTTCATTGACAATATCAACATCGAACTCCCTAATGATTCCCATTGGCAGGTTGCTCGCCTCTATTTTTAACAGCTGGTCGCCACGCTTGACAAAGCTAGGTGTCGACCCAATCTTTAGGAAGCGGACAAACGCATTATGTAAGTTAATTACAGCTAAATCTAGGGTTGCAAACATTTCATCCGTTGTCCGTAATGCTAAAATAGAATTGATTGATTTTATCGCAACTTTTTCCGGGATACCGGTTTGGAGTATTTGTTGTAATAACCGTAATGTTTCTTTACTCTCCTCATTAGCCCGTACACCATTGCCCATGCCATCACTGATGGCCATAGCATATTTTCCTTCTCCAAGCTCCATCATCGTATAACTATCTCCAGAAATAATACCTCCACCTTTTGCTGCGTGGGCGACACCGGTTTCTACCGTGTATTCCTTTGCTGAGCCAAATGCAAGGAAGGAATAACCATTTGGAAACGGCGAAATATCCTCCTCTTTGACAACAATCGTCTCATTTAAAATATCCGATAAAACTGGGGCAATTAATTTTTCTCCCTCGCCGCGATAATCATAGAATAGGGCTGTTATCTCAATATCAACGTTTCCTTTATCTAATCGATAGACATCTAGTTTCTCTAGTTCAATTCCAATCGATTTTAGTGCATGAACAATTTGTATTTCTTGTTTTTCATGGTGCTCCCGCTCCTTTAATATTTCTTTAGCAAAGTCCTCCATCACATCGGATACTCCTTGAAGCTGTTCGGCAACAAGCTTCTTACTTTCCACCACTTGCTTTCTTAGCTTGCGATTTGCTTCAAAATAGGACATTTCTTCCTTCATCGTATCGATTACCTTTCGCGATTTAATACAATGGTTTTCAAACTCACGAAGAACCTTTCTGTTCGGTTCATTTCCAGTTTCAACATTTTGTTTCAGCATATCCATTAACGAATATGTCGTGTCAAATTGCTGTTGCCAACACCTTTCTTTCATAAAGCAGGTTTGGCAGGTTTTTTCTGTAACGTTACTTAGGAAGTAATCGGTCTCTCGCTGCGATTCCTCTTCCTCAAGAGAGTAATTTTCCGCTGAGCTGAAGCTCTTGGATAACGCTTCAAAGACCTCAGAAAATTGCTCTACTCGTTTAGCAGTTACATTGCGGACCTTTTGCAAGTATTGTTGTTGTTCATTGGCATGCTCCTCTGTCCCCGGAATATATCGTGATAATTGTTTAAACCAGCTACCTGGAGTAAGTAGAAATAATAGGATAGCTACTGTTGACTCCATTAAGGAAGGAATTAATGAACTAGAATCGCCATAAATTCCTACCAAACATGTTCCGACTAATAGACCTGCTCCAACACCTATTTTTTTCCCTTCTTTTAATAGACCTCCGAGTAAGCCAGAAAAGGCTAGTAAACTCATTTGATATAAGTTTGCTACATTTGCTAGCGATAAAATTAAACCTGCCACAACCCCAACAGTAGATCCAATGGCTGCCCCACCTACAAAGCCAAATAATAAGACAAAATATCGTGATAAAACTTGTTCAATGGATGCGCCATAAAGTTCCCACCCAACAGTTCCGGTTAGAATGGAGGCGATTAAAATAATCATACAGACAATTTCTTCATTTTTTAAGGTTGGCCGGTACCTTCTTTTGGAAAGCAATGGGACACTCTGCATAAAGATTAGGACTAATACTGTTCCAAGTACTCCCTCTACTAGTATTAGCATCCATTCATAAGAAGTAAGCTGTCCATAAATAGAATATAAGAAGATTCTTGGTGCAACAGTTGCAAGAAACACAAATATAGGAATTTTGGTTTGTTCACTTTTCACGCTTTGAAAGATAGTAGAAATAATGATGAAGAAAAATAGGGAAATACCGACAAATACACCATGTGTTAACGATATAGTAAATGCACCAATCATGGTTGCTAAGAGTGTTTTAGCGGCTTTATCCTTATGCATTAGCCATAAGGTTGCTAAAAAGGCTACTGCGAAGGGTGAGACCACTGATAGAATAACAGCTCGTCCGAGTAAAAAACCTACCAGCACAAATAATAGTCCGTGATCAAGTAAGATTTTTTTCCCTTGCGTATATAATCTCATTCTTATGTTTTCCAAGAATGTGCTCTCTACTTCAATTGCTTTTGTCTGGACTCTAGTTACCGATTCCATTCAACCACTCCTCTTTGACGGTTTATTTATTTCATTTTTTTGTTCTAATTTGAGGGATTATATGCATATACTCATTATGGACAGGTGTTCTTTCATAACAGTAAACCATAAAAGGTTATTTTTTTTTGTCAAAAGAAGAGGATAGATTTTAAAAATCGTTCGACTGAAATCTAGTGGGTGATGGGTGATTCTACATATTCTTTATATTGAAGTGTCATTTTTGTCATAGACCGTCGGTGCCTTTAACGGGAGATCTCTTGTAGGTTTGTTACTAGAATATAGGGGGAATGACTAGAGAATAACCACTTCTTAAATTGGCAAATAAAAAAGAATCACGTCAGATACGAGATTCTTTTTTCGCAAATACATGAACTTATTATTGGTTTATAAACCGTTTTAGATATTGTATAGCGGTAGTATGTAGCCCTTCGTGGTAGATGGTTCGGGTTAGGACTTGTTCGATGGTGTACATGCCCATTTCGGTTGGAGGAAATTCTTCTTCTAGTCGCTCTTCATATTTCGCTTTAATATCGGTGATTTGATATGTTAATCGTTCCTTTAATTCTGCTAGATTAGGTGTTTCCTCGGTAAAGTTATTAGGACTAGTCCCAAAACTAAACCATTGATTTAATTGTTTCGTCTCTTCAGATGTTTCTTTGGTTAAAACATGAATCCAGAGATATTGATCTAAATAAATATGACCTAAGTTCCATCTAATATTGTTATGAAACCCCTCCGGTATAATGTTTGCTTCTTCCTCTGTCAAATCCTCTACTAGTCGTAATGTTTCTTTTCGGTATGCATGCAGCTGGTTAAATAATACTTCATGACGTGCCTTCACCTGTTTTCACCTCGTTTTATAACGTTTTGCTAATATATTCGACATTATCTGAAAATATCCTCTTTATTTAAAAATATTGACATGAATCGAAACGTATTGTATGATGATTTTTGTTGACTCAAAGAAACCGTCTTTGACATCAACTTAATATAGATTATATGGCGGCGTAGCTCAGCTGGCGAGAGCGTACGGTTCATACCCGTGAGGTCGTGGGTTCGATCCCCTCCGCCGCTATCATTTAAAAAACCTGTTATCTCTTTTGATAACAGGTTTTTTACTTTAAACCTACTAGCCCGCATCCACTCTACACTGTGCTATTACTTCCCACACGATGAATCATTCTTTGCGGTACATACATAAAAAAATAGCTACCTTGATGATAGCTATTTTTTCGTAACTAACCTATATGATAAAAATTCTAGAGCATTATCTGGTAGACAGCATCTACTATCCTCTTTTAGCACCTCGACCTCCACGTCTGGATTCTGTGTGCTTTTTCAAAGAGGCTAGGCGATCTTCAGAGTCCTTGAGAAAACGGTTCATTTTAGCTTCGAATGTTTCCGTACGTTCTCTAGGATTTTGACGGACTGGCTTCTTTTCCTTTGCTTTCTTTATGGATAAACCAATCTTACCATCTTTTTCAACATTAATTACTTTAACCTCTACTTGATCACCAACAGAAAGGTGTTCATTAATGTCTTTGACATAATTGTCGGCAACCTCACTAATATGAACAAGTCCTGTTGTTCCTTCACCAAGCTCAACAAAAGCCCCAAAATTAGTGATACCGGTTACCTTACCTTGCAGCTTGCTGCCTACTTCAATTGACATAAAAAAAATGCTCCTCCTTAAGAAATTAAAATACTTTACTTATATATTATAGCGAAGCCAGTAAAAGTGTGTCAATAAGACGAGTCCTCATCCGGAGTTTTAAAAATTAGCTCTCCTTCTTTTGATAGGAAGTATTTCGTACGTGCTATCTCTAGAATATAATCCTCATCATTAAGTAATTGTATCTCTTCTTTGAACTTCTTCTCTTTTTGTTCTAAATCTGCTAGTTCTTCTTGCAACTGCTTATATTCTTCCATTTTTTCCGTATGTAAGGCTCGTTGTTGAAAGTGATAGACCGCCATGCTGCCAGCAATTAATACGATAAGCGTCATAAAAAGAACCAGCCTGCGAACAAGTCTTTTCTTTTTCCGCTTCTGTCTTTCTACATGCGCATCGTATTGCTCCATATATTGAGAGTTCAGTTTCGTCACTGTTTTCTTCTTTTGCATAGCGTCACCTCCTCTTTGATGTGATATATCTTAAGCCTTTTCTACATATATTCTGTATTTTACTATAAAATCCTGCTAAATGGTGTAAAAATAATTTGAACTTTTTAGGTAGTAGCTGATATATCTTCATCAAAACCCATTTTATCGGTATAAAGAGGCATTTCATGATAAAACCAAAAACTAGCATAATCATATTAAAGAGGAAGAGTACGCTAGCTATGATTATCTTCACGATATATTTAATTGGCGTAATAAGTAGCCCATTTACTAGACTACGAACAACTTGATAAATTTTATTAACCAGGATAATTAGACTTTCCAGTACACGTTTATAGAGCTTTGCGGCAAATACTTGATATGCCGCAAACCCTAAAAAACATGCAGCGAAAACATACAATCGTAGCTCCCCAGCGTTCACTTGAAATAAAATAAAATATAAAATAAACATCTGGGTGAGCCAAAAGCTTACTTCCATCACATACACTAAAAACACATTCTGTTTCCAGTGCTTATGGAATCGGCGAAAGGTATCTAATGCCATACCAAGATAAAAGCCTCCACCTATCATGGAAACCATGGTTAAAAATTGGACACTAAGTGTCATCGGAATAGCTTGCTAAAGAACCCTTTAGCCTTCTCCTGGTGATGTTCATCTACATAGGACATCTCATAAATCTTCCCTTTAATGGAGACAACACCTTCGCCAACATCTAGATTTTTTAACTGGAGGTTTTGACCACGAATGATAAGATATCCCATCACAGTTTCTAGCAGAAATTCTTCATTATCAAAACTATCCACTTCTTTTACACCAGTAATTTCTAATAGTCTACGATTATTCAGTTTTAATTGATGATCTTGCTGTTGTACTCTTGTACTATTTTCTTTTTCATAATAGTTCATATCCGCTTCCTCCTTATCACTAATAACTTATGAAAGGAGGGACAAGTATAGAACTACTCTGATTCGATTTTTTCTTCTTTTACAATTCTATAAAGCATACTAGCTTCATCTTTTCGTACGGTTTCTTTTAATGATGTAACCTCAACCGTTACTAGTTTTTGACCGAATCGTATTTGTAACGTATCCCCTACTGCTACAGTTGAAGAAGCTTTTGCCTGATTACCGTTAATCGTGATTCTACCTTGGTCGGCTACTTCCTTTGCTAATGTTCTTCTTTTAATTAAACGAGATACCTTTAAAAATTTATCTAAACGCAATGATCTCACTCTCTTTCCTTTGCTTGATTCCAATAGTAATCCATTTCTTCTAAACTAGTTTCCATTATATCTAAGCCTCTTTCTTGTAATTGTTGCTCTATATAGGAAAAGCGTTCGATGAACTTCTGGTTCGTCAGGCTTAGGGCATTCTCTGGATTTACTCTATAATATCTTGTTAAGTTGGCTAGTACAAATAGTACGTCACCAAATTCTTTTTCTATTTCCACTTTATCATCCGCTTCAATGACCTTTTGTACTTCTTTTATTTCCTCCTCAAGCTTGTCCCAAATATCCGCTGCTTGATCCCAGTCAAACCCTACCTTTGCTGCCTTCTTTTGCAATTTATAGGCCTTTAGTAGAGCTGGTAGAGCTTTTGGTATACCATCTAATATCGACTTCCGTGTTTCTCCTTTTTCCACTCGCTTTAATGCCTCCCAATTGGACAAGACATCATCAACAGAATCGACCGTTTCATTGGAAAAAACATGGGGATGGCGGTGAATCATTTTATCGGTAATGGATTGAATGACATCATCGATCGTGAAATACCCGTCATCTTCACCGATCTGGCTATGAAGCATTATTTGCAAGAGTACATCTCCTAGTTCCTCGACAATTCCTTCGTCATCTTCCTCATTGATTGCATCGATTAGCTCATACACTTCTTCTATCGCATATTCTCTTAATGATTCATGGGTCTGCTCTTTGTCCCATGGACATCCATTTGGTCCTCTTAACGTAGCAATCACTTCTCTAAGTCGATTGAAGGTGTGATTTAATAACTGCTTCGGTGCCGGTGGAACATATACACTCGTTAAATTACTAACTTCTACAGAATGATCTAATTCCTCTAATGGAATGGTTATCTTCTTCTCCTGATCACTTCCTGCTGCATCAATAATGGTAATCTCATAGTCCGGTGGTAAATCCTCTAATAACGCTAGCTTCACCTCAGAGGCGGTAAAGCGATCGTATACCTGACAAAATACAAGATGGTGCTGGTAAACGAGCTGGCTTCGTTCAAATCCAGTTGCATCTACAAATTGGAACCCATCGATTGGATCTATTTGTAAGGAGGTAAATAATGCATCTAAATAGCTTTGTCCCCCAATAATGTCCACTTCTACTTCATCTTGCTCTAACAAAAGCTGAACGGTCTTTTCTGCTAACATAGGATGGCCTGGTACGGTATAAATTAATGAATTTTCTTTTGCCTTTTCTAAAAGAACACGAACAATCTCTTGGTAAACCGATGCAAACTCCTGATTCTGCTCATATAAAGAATCAAATGAAATAAACTGGACACCCTCTTTTTGTAACGATTCTATTACTGGGTGATCTAGTGTTCTTGCATAAAGAACCGTATTCTCCTTTGTTAGCTTACGATAAATGCCAAGCGGTAGCTGATTTATATCCCCTGCCCCAAGACCGATTACTTGAATTTTTTTACTCATAGGTAGACCTCCTTTAACGTCCTGTCAATCTCTTTCCAAACGGTATAAGCTCTATTTCCTTATCAGTAAACGCCTTAAATCGCACTAATAAAACTAAATAGATTACTGCTCCAACTCCCGATAGCATTAAAACGGTGAAAAGCAACGCCAATCTAGAGAATGATTCTGTCGGAAGAAGCCAATCAGCAATGACTAAAAAGGCGACCATGCTACTATTCGCTATCATAAAGGCCTTCCAATTGATAGAAAATACATGATGGCTATTTTTCTTCAGTTTTCTAATGGTACAGATGGCTAGAAACAACAGGCTAGCCACTGTACCAATTGCACTTCCTATAATGCCCCAATACGGAACGAGTAAGGTATTCATAACCCACTTTACGATAAATGCCATTGCAATATATAATGCTGTCCATTTAATAAAACCTAGTCCTTGTAAAATAGAGCTAGCGGTAATCACCATCGCACTTAAAAGCACCGCCACCATCAGAATCATTAACGCTACTTCCCCTTGATTGTCCTGATATAATAAGCGGTTTGTTTCCGGAAATAGGAAGATTAATCCTATACTTGCACCCCAAGCTAAATAAAAGCTAATCTTTAATGAGCTGGTAATATGGGCACGTATTGGTGCTTGATCCAATGACTGCATGCCTATTGTAATACTTGGGATTAAGGCTAAGCCAAATGATGAGCCCAATACAGCACCAATTTGTATCAGTGGCTGTCCTCGATCAAATACACCTTTTGCTTCCATTGCCTCCTGATCCGATAACCCACTTTCGATTAACCCAGGTACAACGGTAAATGAATCCGCAAATTGAATAATTAACAAAATCATATGACTTAATGCTGCAATAAACCCATATACAATAATTGTTTTACTATAGTATCTCCAAGGAACCGGACCGATTACCTTCTTCACTGGCTTATTCTTTACAAAGAAAAAAATTAATATCAAAAAAGCAATCACAGATCCAACGATAGCAGCAACCCCAGCAAAGATTCCTACCCAGTAGACATCCAGTCCATATATAGCGATTAAGCAGGCAATCCCGATAATTATCGAAACACGAGAAATTTGCTCACCAAGCTGGGAATAAGCAGTTGATTTCATTTCGGACTTCCCTTGAAATATTCCACGTAACAATGCGGTAAAAGGAATAACAATCCATAATAGACTTGCAACTTGATATCCCGTAGTAAGCTGTTCATCCCCTACGAATAGTGCCATTTCATCCGCATTTATGTATAAGAGTAGCGCAAACATCCCACATATCCCGAACAGGATCGTCAAAATAGGAAGCATAAAATACTTCATGGAAATGTCTTCTGTTTCTGCTGTTAGCTTCGAAATAGCTGTTGGAAACCCATATAAAGCTAGTATCAAAATGATACCAATAATCGGATAGATTTGTTGATAAATATAAAAACCTATATCGCCTGTAAGGTTTTGCAATGGAATTCGATACCCTGCACTTAATACCTTACTAATCACTCCTGCTAATGTAAGGATTAAAGCACCCTTAACAAATTTATTCGATTCCATTATCCATAACTTCCTTTATCACAATTCTCATGCTGGTAAAATTCCACTACATTATACCATACGTATTACAAAACACAGGGAACCGACTTGTTGACATGAAAAAAGAGTAAAAATTAGTTGCTTCATAACTAATTCTTACTCTTTTAAAAAATTTACTCCATTTGCTTCGCCAAAAAGCTAGATGCGGTTTCTAATGCCTTTTGCTCCACTTCACTTAATTTACCCCCGTCACGTGAAAACATGACGACACAGCCAATCGGGTCTCCATTCGCTATAATCGTACTGATACAGTAAGAGTTTACTTCTTCCTCTTTCCCCGGAAGTAATTCTAATGTACTTGCATCGGTTTCCAGTGTTTGCAATCTACTCTCAATTGCCTTTTCGATTTTAGGTCCAATGTTTTTGTTTAAGTAATCTTTTTTCGATTCTCCTGCTACCGCAATGATTTCATCACGATCACAAATAAATACTGGGTGATGAAGAGAATCGAATAGCGCTTGGGCATATTCTGTGGCAAAATTGCCTAATTCATTGATTGGTGAGTATTTCTTTAGAATAACCTCGCCTTCACGATCAATGAATATTTCTAATGGATCTCCTTCACGAATTCGTAAAGTTCTTCTGATTTCTTTCGGGATGACTACTCTACCTAAATCATCAATCCGTCGTACAATTCCTGTTGCTTTCATTAAAGAAGCCTCGCTTTCTTATGATGATTTCTCGTGCCAAATATAGAAGCTAAGCCTATTATGTCACTCGTACGGTAATAAATGTTGGTTAGGATGCAAAGGTTGCTCATAACCGGTACGTACACAACTTCATGCTTATTATCTGTCATGAGAAATTCTCCAGTTGTGTTTTAGTAGTATGAATCATCTTGGAAGAACTATACATGAAATACCATTTATTGTACTTAGCGATTAATTTTATCCATTTTACCAATAAAATCTTTTATTGTATCGTATCGAGTGAAGGAGGAATCTCTTGAGAAACGATAAATAACCTTTAGTTTCGTTTGCTCGGTTCCTAATAAAATTTCTCTCCCATATTCATTCGCCAGTTCAAATACTTTCGCACCATCTACTAGCTTGCTTCTCTCGTCCGATACAAGTAATTCAATTTTATTGCTTTTCTCCGTAATGGATTCGATTCGCTCTCTTTTAGCTAACCATCTAAGCTCTGAAACGATGAATAGATTTTCCACCTCGGTAGGAAAATCACCAAAGCGATCGAGTAACTCGTCCTGTAAATCTTGTATATCTTCTTTCGACGATATCGTCTGGAACTGTTTATACATATCGATTTTCTGTCTTTCATCTTCAATATAGGTATCCGGAATATACGCATCGATTGACAAGTTTAATTCTGGATCAAATGGCTTAACATCCTCAATTTCTTTCCCTTGTTTTCTTGCCTCGATTGCTTCCGTTAGCATTTGGTTATACATATCAAATCCGACAGAATCAATAAATCCATGCTGCTGGGATCCGAGTAAATTCCCTGCACCACGTATCGATAAATCACGCATGGCAATCTTGAAGCCTGAGCCTAGTTCAGTAAATTCTTTTATAGCTTGTAGTCGCTTCTCCGCCACTTCATTGAGAACTTTGTCTTTCTTATAAGTGAAATATGCATAGGCCACGCGATTAGAGCGTCCTACCCTTCCTCTTAGCTGGTAGAGCTGACTAAGCCCCATGCGATCAGCATCATAGACAATTAAGGTATTCACGTTCGGTATGTCAACACCAGTTTCAATAATGGTTGTGCTGACAAGGACATCAAATTCCCCTTCTAAAAATCCAAACATCACGTTCTCTAGCTCAGTCTCATTCATTTGACCATGAGCAAAGGTTACGCGAGCCTCTGGAACTAACATGCCAATATCGCGAGCCATCTTATCGATGTTCTCTACACGATTGTACAAGAAAAATACTTGACCATTACGAGCCATCTCTCTTTCAATCGCTTCTCGAATTAGCACCGGATTATATTCCATGACATAGGTTTGTATTGGAAAGCGGTTTTCTGGTGGTGTTTCGATAACAGACAAATCACGAACCCCTAGCATAGACATATGAAGGGTACGCGGTATTGGGGTTGCGGTTAAGGTTAACACATCAATATTCGTCTTCATCTGTTTTACTTTCTCTTTGTGCTTCACACCAAAACGCTGCTCTTCATCGACAATTAATAACCCTAGGTCATGATAGACAACATCTTTGGAAAGAAGGCGATGTGTTCCGATTACGACATCCACTACGCCACGTTTTAAGCCCTCAATCGTCTCCTTTTGTTGCTTGGGTGTTCTAAATCTACTTAATAATCCAATATTAATTGGGTAGTCCTGGAATCTTTCACGAATCGTTTCATAATGCTGTTGTGCTAAGATCGTAGTCGGTACTAGAATCGCTACTTGCTTGCCATCTGCGACCGCTTTAAAGGCAGCACGAATAGCAACCTCGGTTTTTCCATAACCTACATCTCCACAAAGTAGTCGATCCATTGGCCTTTCTTTTTCCATGTCTTGTTTGATTTCTTCAATACAACGTAATTGATCCTCTGTTTCTTGGTACGGGAAGGATGCCTCAAATTCACGTTGCATTTCTCCATCCGGTGAAAAAGCAAATCCTTTGCGAAATTCTCTTTCTGCATATAGCTTTATTAGGTCATCAGCAATATCTTCAACAGAGGACTGTACTTTTCGTTTTACTTTTGTCCAATCACTGCCACCTAATTTATATAGCTTCGGTTCTTTTCCTTCTGAACCGACATATTTCTTCACTAAATCAATCTGCTCAATTGGAACGAATAGCTTATCATCACCAGAGTATTTAATTAGCATATAATCCTTATGCTTACCTTGTAATTCTAACGTTTCAATCCCTAAATAACGGCCAATTCCGTGGTTCGTATGAACGACATAATCGCCTACCTTTAGTTCTTGGTAGTTCTGGATGCGTTCTGCATTCGAGATATTTTGTTTCTTTCTCGAGCGCTTTGTCTGTTTCTTAAAGAGCTCATTTTCTGTAATGACAGCGAGCTTATGCATTGGTAACTCAATACCACTCGTTATATTCCCAACGATGATAGTAGGCATTTCCACCGGTAACTGTATGTGATCCGAAATCGCTGCTTCAATGTCGTAATCATCCAAGATGGATTGGACCTTTTCAGCCCGATTTTTATTTGGCACAACTACAACAACAGAGTAGTCACCCTTTTCCCACCGCTTTAACTCATTTTTAAATAAATGCATTTGCCCGTGAAAATCTTGCATTGCTCTCGATGAAAGATTGACAATGTTTTGCGGGTTTGTGTTTGGAATATGCCGTAGGAACACAGACATGTAAATGCGTGTTGCATTCATCCCGCCCCATATGGTATGCCAATCAAACGAAAACTTACTATCCATGACCATCTTATTTGCTTCCAATAAACTACTGTACCATTCTGCTTCCTCATGGTCTAAATTAGTCGCAGTCTCCTGAATTCTACTCATTTCATCGAGTATGATTAAACCATTATGCGGTAAATAATCTAATAAACTAGCAGGACGATCATAGAAGTAACCGATAAACTTATGCATTTCAGGATAATGCTCGAGATTTTTTAATCGTTCAATATCCCCTTCAATTGCATCTACTAATGCTTCTTTTCCTTCTTTAGTCGTGATCTTTTTTAGCGTTTTGGAAAAGGCATCCTCTAATCGCTCCGCACCTCGAAGGATATCTTCACTTGTTACAAGTAATTCGGTTGCTGGTCCTACGGTTACCTCCTGTAAGCGGTCCATAGAACGCTGTGAATCTGCATCAAAATATCGAATCGAATCTACTTCTTCATCAAATAGTTCGATTCGGATTGGGTGTGGCTCTGTTACTGGATACACATCAATAATTCCGCCACGTCTACTGAACTCACCAGGTGCTGTTACCATGGAGGCATGTTCGTATCCCATATCGACTAAAGAGCTAAGATAGGAGTCGATTGTAATTTCTTCTCCTTCTCTAAATAATAATTGATACTTACTCCAATATTCTATTGGGGGTAAAATCCGTTTTAAGGCAGCTACAGGCGCAATTAATACACCTGATTTTTGGTTAGACCACTTCGTCAATGCTTCAATTCTGCTGCTGCGTAGCTCTGGACTTGCGATTGCAATTTCCGTTGCTATTAATTCATTTACTGGATATAAGTGTACCTGGTCCTCATCTAAAAAAGCAGTTAAATCATCATATAATTGTTGTGCCTGTACCAATTGATAGGTAATAAGCAGTATTGGGCGATGGAGCGATGCCTCAACAGCTGATACTAGCATACTTCTAGCAGAACCAGATAAACCAGCAACTAACTGTTCCTTCAAGCCACCTTCTACGCCATCTATAATAGATTGTACATCCTTTTGTGATTGTAAATATTGATTAAAATCCTTCACATCAAAACCCCCATTATGACTTCCCCTTCAAGCACGATATCTTACTAAATTAATAGCATTTAAAAATCTACTAAATAAAGCGCAAAAATGCCTTGGTTAAGAACCAAAGCTTTGCACTCTATATGCTATTGGATAAAATAATCTAATTCATGATATTCTGGATGATGTCCTAACGATTCTTGGCAATTCTCACAAATTGCATGAATTTGAACATCTCCGTTCTCTTTATACTGGATCATTTCTCTTTTTTCCTCATCTGTTAGCTTATTCCAACCTAACACGGTAGTATCGACAACTTGTTCTTTTATTTCACCGAGTTTTAGCCCACAATGTCTACAAGTATAGACAATAGCCATAGAAGTACCTCCTCGAATAAACACATGATTAGTTAATAGGTTTATCCGAAAAGAGATATTTTATACGAGTAGAACAAAATTATCCCTTATGTGTTACACATTCTAGAAGCTAACTTTTCCTTGAACATGATTTCACTTTATTTATCTTACTCAGAGAGCATTAAATTCATTCATAACTTCTTCAAATGATTGCTCCAACCATCTTTCACATGCATTAGCTGCATTTGTAATGCTTTCTTTTACTAGTGCTTCTTCCTCTTTTGGAAATGCACCTAGTACATAGTCAACTACTGGTATAGGTGATACCGGGCGACCTACGCCTAATCTGATTCGTTTAAAATCTTTCGTGCCCAGTTGATCAATAATAGAGCGGATGCCATTATGACCGCCGTGACCACCTTTTTGTCGTAATCGGATTTTTCCAGTTGGTAAGTCTAAATCATCATAGATTACGAGGACGTCTTCTAACTCAATATCGTAGTATTCCATTAACGGCCGAAGTGATTCTCCTGAAAGGTTCATATAGGTTTGTGGTTCAAGCAGTAACACCTTTTCCCCTTTCAAGGTTGTAATCGTGTAAAGCCCTTTAAATTTCGTCTTGTTAAGATCTAGGTTATGACGTGCCACTAATTCATCTATCACCATAAAACCGATATTATGCCGAGTATTTTGATATTTCTTCCCCGGGTTTCCTAAACCGACAATACATTTCATATTATTTCTTCCTTTTTTAGTATTTAATCTATCTATACAGGCTCGTAGTGTCTTTTGAACACCTACTTAACCATACAGTTATTTACCGTTAGGATGCGCTAACGTAAAACCTTCATCCCATGTAGGCTCTCTTTCATAACAAATACAACAATCGAGGCTGGGACAAAACTATTTCTAACATAGGATAAACCGAACATTAAAGTTAGCGCATCAGACCCGCCCCGGAAATATACTTGCGGTTACTTCCTGTACAGGGGTGACATCTGCTCGAAAAGACCATCGCAGTGTCTACTTTACCGTCGGGCGGCTGATGAGCCTCCTCAGAGCTAACGCTCCCCAGGGGTCTCACCGATGCCTTTCCTCCCACAGGAGTCTCCGTATATTTCCGGGGCTAATGTGGTGATGGTTCGTTTTATATTACCTTTGTTTTAGTTTTGTTCCAGCCTCGTTGTTTTGTATAGTTTTCATATGAATTGGATGTTATTCTTCGTTAGCTTCTGATTGTGCTTCTCCAGTGAATTCTGGTTCTTCACCTGTTTCCTCTTGACCTTCCATATCGGCATTTGTCGTAGGGGCAAGTACACTTGCAACTACTGTCTCTGGATCATCCGTTACTTGATAGGTCGATGATTCTCCAATCTCCGCTACTGTGACAATATCGCCGATACTTTTATTCGAGATGTCTACTGTAATTTCGTTCGGAATATGGTTTGGAGTTGCTCGTACATTTACTTCGTATAGAGGTTGTTGTACGACACCGTTCTCTGGTTCTCCAACCACACGTACTGGTACAGTTGTCTCCAATTCCTGTGACATATTCACCACATAAAAGTCTGCATGTAAGAGATCATCCGTTATTTTATCTGTTTGATAATCATGTAGCATAACATCCAAAGGTGATTCCCCTTGGATTTGCAGTGATATGACAGCATTTTTCCCTTCATCTCGAACGGTTTTAAGTAATGTTATACTATCTACAGAAATTGATTTAGAGCCATTCTCTTTCCCATAAACAACTGCCGGAACTTGTCCATTTTCTCTCAGTTGTTTTGTTGTCGACTTTGTATGATCTTCTCGTTTCATAGCATTTAAGGTTACTGACATCCATATCATCCTTCCACTCAAAAAACTAGTATATCATCTAGTACGGACAACTTTCTCGTATATGCAGGTTGTAGAGCTAAATCATTTATCTAATATAGTATATTCCCCTTAAAACCATTCGCTTAAACATTAATCAAACAAAATACTAACGGATTGTTCCTCATGTACACGGATTATTGCTTCCCCGATAAGAGGTGCAACAGACAATTGGGTAATGTTCTCTATATTCTTCTCTTCTGGTAATGGAATGGAATTTGTAATAACCAATTCTTTAATTTGTGAATTTTGAATACGTTCAATTGCTGGGCCAGATAATACCGGATGTGTACAGCATGCATACACTTCTTTTGCCCCTTGTTCAATTAAGGCATTAGCAGCTAATGTAATGGTACCGGCCGTATCAATGATATCATCAATTAAAATAGCTGTTTTTCCTTCAATATTTCCGATAATATTCATAACCTCGGCAACATTTGGACGTGGTCTTCTTTTATCAATAATACCGATTGGTGCTTTAAGACGGTCAGCCATTTTTCTTGCTCTTGTTACGCCACCATGATCTGGTGAAACAACAATAATATCATCGATGTCTTTTGCTTCAAAATAATCGGATAGTAATGGCACACCTTGTAAGTGGTCAATTGGGCTATCAAAGAAGCCTTGAATTTGTGGTGCGTGTAAATCAAGTGTAATAACACGATCTGCTCCTGCAGTTTCGATTAAATCCGCAATTAGCTTAGCTGTGATTGGCTCTCTTGCACGTGCTTTACGATCTTGTCTTGCGTAACCATAGTAAGGCATTACCACATTAACCGTTTTAGCAGAAGCACGTTTTAGTGCATCTAGCATAATAAGTAATTCCATTAGATGTTGGTTTACTGGTGAGCTTGTTGATTGCACAACATAAACATCACATCCACGAACACTTTCTTCAATGTTAATTTGAATTTCGCCATCACTAAACGATGTTACCGTACATTTTCCTAAAGAAATGCCGATATGCTCTGCGATTTCCTCTGCTAGCTTTCGGTTTGAATTAAGTGAAAAAACTTTCATATTTGAGTTCTGGTATTGAGACATGAAGATACCCCTCCGTTATTTATTTTCTTTCTTTCAATCTGTTCTTTAATCGTGATGCATATCCTTCTTTATTTGATTGTCTTGCTCGAGCAACAGACAAAGCATCTGAAGGTACATCCTTTGTGATGGTCGAGCCTGCAGCAACATATGATCCTTTGCCAATGGTTACTGGGGCAATTAGATTCGAATTGCAGCCAATAAACGCATCATCTTCGATAGTCGTTAAATACTTATTTTTGCCATCATAATTTACTGTAATCGTACCACAACCAATATTAACATTACTTCCGACTTTTGCATCACCAATATAGCTCAAATGGGATACTTTGCTTCCTTCACCTAATTCGGCTTTTTTAATTTCGACAAAGTTACCAATTTTTGCTCCATCACCTATATTAGCATCCGGTCTAATATGAGCAAAAGGACCAATATTTACCCGTGCGCCAATTTTACTGTCTGTTGCCACACTTTGCTTAATTACTGTATTTTCGCCTACTTCACAGTTATGAATTTCACTATTAGGGCCAATAATAGCATTCTCCCGTATGATGGATTTACCACCTATAATAGTTCCTGGGTATATCACAACATCTGATTCAATCACAACATCCGGCTGAATATATGTATTCTCCGGATCGATGATGGAAACGCCATTGCGCATGTGGTATTCATTAATACGACGTTTCATTGTTTTTTCAGCTTGTGCTAACGCAACACGATCATTTACGCCTAGTGTCTCATCAAAGTTAGGCATGGTATAAGCACTTACTTTTTCCGACTTTTCCTTAAGGATTTCAATCACATCTGTTAGATAATATTCTCCTTGGGAGTTATCATTTGAGACGTCTTTTAATGCGCCAAATAATGCTTTATTATCAAAGCAAAACGTTCCCGTATTAATTTCATCGACCTGTAGTTCCTCTGGACTTGCATCCTTTTGCTCTACAATTCGTTCCACTTCATTTTGTTCATTACGGATTACTCTCCCATATCCAAATGGGTTAGGGGCTTTAGCGGTTAGAATCGTAGCCTTCGAGCCTTCTTTTTCATGATGTTCAAATAACTGCTCAAAGGTTTCCTTCGTAATTAATGGGGTATCTCCACATACAACGATGGTTGTACCTTCTTTATCCATCAATAATTCTTCCGCTTGCATCACAGCGTGTCCTGTACCTAGCTGCTCTTCTTGTAAGGCAAACTTCGAATCATTGCCGAGATGTTCTTTCACTTTATCTGAACCAAATCCAACAACGGTCACAACTTCCTCTAATCCTACTGCCTTCACTTGTTCCAGCACATGCTGTACCATAGGCTTACCTAATACGGGATGAAGTACTTTATATAGCTTGGATTTCATTCTCGTACCTTGTCCTGCTGCAAGTATAATTGCATAACGCTTCTTCATGAGGGTAGCCTCCATTATCTATAATCGATGTTTTTATCAATGCTTTCTAATAAATATCCATTTTGACTATATCCTAAAAAAAGGCTAATTTCAACCAATTGAAAGCAAACCGGAGGGACTATTTTGACTCGTTGTAAATCAAAAAAGAGTTGTATTCGATGGATAACCCTCTACAGGAGGATGAGCCTGACTAATACGTTTGAGGAATTATTCGTTGGGGAACAAAAAAAGAAGGCTAATCCTTTGGAGATTAGACCTCTTGTTGAAAAGGGTTTCATTTTTAGGAAGCTCCTGCTTCCTCAAATTCCACTTCTTCACCTGCACGGCGATATTCTTCTAATACGGCATCTTGGATCTTTGCTCTCGTACTAGAGTTAATCGGATGTGCGATATCTCTGAATTCACCATCAGGAGTGCGTTTAGATGGCATTGCTACAAATAGTCCATTATTCCCATCAATTACTCGGATATCATGAACTACAAATTCCTGATCTAACGTAATAGATGCGATAGCACGCATTCTACCTTCCGTATTGACACGGCGTAATCTTACGTCAGTTACTTCCATGCTGATTCACCACCTTTTCGTCTTTGAGTTAGTTATTAAATTCTACAAAAAATTATAAATTCCTGCTTATATTTGAAAAAAGTTTAATAATTTACACAAAAAGTAAAAAATTAGGTTTTTTTTACTAGTTGTCGTAGAAAAGAACCATATACTCAAAAGCTACATTTAGCTGATTTACACCATTAAAAAAAGACCTCCCTAACTAGGAAAAGTCTTCTTTACCCTATATAAAATTTCCACGCTGTACAGAAATGAAGTTTTCTTTAATATCAACATTGGATATTTTTACTAGTGACATATAATCATTCACAACTCGTTCTTCCTCTTCATCATCCGCTTCAGCCAGAACTCCAATTGCCTTCACATTCGTGTTAAACTCTTTTAATAGACTTACCATACCGTTAATCGTTCCGCCTGCTTTCATAAAGTCATCAATAATGCATACATTAGACCCTTCTTCCAAGCTACGCTTCGGTAAGACCATTGTTTGAATTTTTCTGGAAGAGCCAGAAACATAGTTAATGCTTACTGAAGAGCCTTCTGTTACCTTAGGATCTCTTCGCACAATAACAACAGGAACATTCAAGAATGAAGCTACCGCATATGCAAGTGGGATACCTTTGGTTGCGACCGTTACGACAACATCGATATCTAGTTTGGAGAAGTTAGAAGCAAAAATTCTTCCTATTTCACGAACTGTGTGAGGTTCTCCTAATAAATCACTCATATAAAGATAACCACCGGGTAATATTCGATCTGGATCTTTCAGTCGTTCACATAACTGATCAACAAATTCCATTCCCTTTTCCATAGGGGACTCTGGAATATACATGACGCCTCCAGCTGATCCTGCTATGCGCTTTAAATGTCCTAATCCTTCCGCTCGAAACATTTGATCAATGATGTCTAGGTCTTCACTGATTGATGCTTTTGCGGCTTTATACTTTTCTGCAAATGATGGCAGATTTTTATGAACTCTCGGATTTTCTAGAAAATAGTTTGTTATTGCAACTAATCTCCCACTTCTTTTCATGATTTCACCTCTAAAACCGAATTATTTCATATAAATATACCACCATCATACGCATTTAGCAAGCACCTCAGCCGATTAATCGAACTAAATACACTTCCTGGCAAAAGCCCTTCATTCCATTATAGATTCGTTGTGCTTTACTTTGTTGTTCTACTAAGCCATATACTGTAGGACCACTACCGCTCATTAATACACCGGACGCACCCGCTTGGAGCATCTTTTCTTTAATACGTAGCACCTCAGGATGTAATGCGGTGGTGATAGCTTCTAGTGAGTTACCGATATTCTGACATAGCTTGTTAAAGTCCTTTTCATATAATGCTTCCACTACCTGATTGGTATTAGGGTGAATAATCTCGTCCATTTTTACACGTTGAAAAATCGTTCGTGTTGAGACACCAATATCTGGCTTAGCTAATACCACCCAAAACGGGGGTGGTGATGGCAGTGGTTCAATGATTTCCCCGAAGCCTTTAGCAATACCCGTTGAACCATAGACACAAAAAGGTATATCTGATCCCAAGGTTGATCCAAGCTCTGCTAGTTGCTCAATAGGAATGTCCATATTCCATAAACGGTTCAAGCCTCTTAATACAGCCGCAGCATCCGTACTGCCTCCGCCAAGCCCCGCAGAAACTGGGATAACCTTTTCAATCTTAATATGTACCCCTTTGTTTATATTATATTTTTGTTTAAATGCCTTAGCTGCCTTATAGGCTAAATTCCGTTCATCGTTTGGAACATATCTACTCCATAAAGAAACTTCGATTCGATCTTCCTCCAAGGTATTTAACTCAATTCGATCTGCTAAATCAACCGTCGTCATAACCATTTCCACATCATGATAACCATCCTCACGTTTTCGCAAAACATCAAGAGATAGATTGATTTTGGCAGGCGCTTTCTCAAAGTGAGTCATCTCCGTCACCTACTTTTTTCATGTATGGAAATTGTAACATATATTAAAATCGGTTGCGACTTGTTCTATTTACGGATTCTATGTCCATATATAAAGAGCAGATCGATTATGATCTGCCCTGTAAATTTTGCTCGGCTATTTCAATTGCTCGCTTTACCATGTTCCCGGCATCCCTTGCCTTAATACCGCCCCAGCCTTCTTTTTGAACCGTGTCGTAAAAGCCTAACTCTTTTGCAATTTCTTCTTTTAGTTGGTCTGACATAATCCCACGTCTACCCAAAGAAGAACAACCCCTTTCGTGTTATAACCTGTTACGACATGTTTATTATTTGTAGCAATCATTGGATTAGACAAGTTATATCTAGGAAACCAAGGGAAAATCTTGCTAAAATTGATATTCCTTTAACAAACTCTCTAGCTTAAGAGCTAACCCAATATTCCCATCCACTTTTAACTTACCCGTCATAAAAGCAGTCATACTATTTAGGTTACCCGCCAGAAATTTTCTAAATATAGCGTTTTTCATTTTTAGTGTACAATCTGGGTTCGACGCAGTAGTAGGCAAAATAGAAAATTCCCCATTCTCAAATTTCAATTGATAACAAACCGCTTCATCGGTAATGTGAATTTCGTATGTAGCCTTTATTTTAGCGTACGGATCTGGGTTCTCCTGTAATTTCAACTCAATCTCTTTCCAAACCTCCTGCACCGTACCACTCTCGATTAAGCTCACCATTCATCCCCCCAAAACTTTTCAAATTGTCTAATAATTATATATAAAAAATAAAGATCAGTAAACCATTGGGCTACTGATCTAATAACATTGCTTTAGTATGTTCATCATTGAAGTTTAGTTCTACTGTTTCTGTAAGTACGTCTGCATAGCTGTATGAAACACGTTCGAAAGCATTCTCATCTTGATCAAGTTCAACGATAAATACAGAAGGGTACGTTTCTGCTAAAATTCCCGTTCTTTCAATTGTCTTCCTTCTGCCACCATTAGCTTTTAACGTTAATCGCTTTCCAATTTGACACTCGAGACCTTGCTTAATTTCGGTTAATGTTTTAGCCAATACACTCCACCTCACTGTAAGTTAACTATACCATATGCTTGTTTAAAAGTCAAATAAAATCTTATATTATAACAAGATACGTTTTTTGCTGTCAACAAGTAAATTCCACTTATTGATATTATTATGACAAAATGTTGACATATTATGTATATTTTTTGCATATAATTTAAAACTCGACCTACTTCCGTTAGTAAGTCGAGTGATTTAATCTTTATTCCATTGGTATCGATTCGCTTGATTCCTCATCATCTGTTAAATAGGGTAACCCCGTACGAAGCAATCCTTTTGTCTCTACTCCGCCCATCCCCTTTTCACCTGTCATCGTATTACGTAGCGCATCCCATACACTCACCTTTTCCATAAAAGGTGTATAGGCTATCTTAGCCGCGATATAAACTGGATCTAATGCATGGATATTAATACGGTGAGGAGAACTTGCAAAATTCGCTCCGGCCCGAATTAAGGATTCGAAATGGGACTGACATGCCCCTGCAAAGATAACTAATTGATCAAGGTGTGGAACAACCTTTCTTGCTTCTCTAACGGTTTCTGCAAAATATTTTGAATGGCGATAGGCTCGTATATCCTGTTTAGCCCCTTTGCTTTTCGAAAAGGAATCATGCCCGGTAATGACAATGATATCTGGTTGGATCTTTTCAATTAGGGTCTGAATATGAAAAGACATTTCCTTTTCGTTCAAATGAACCCCATGTACTTGTAACCCTAACCGTTGATAGAGACTAATACATTTTCGCAGGTAGTTTTGATCTCCATCTAGATGTAATACTTTCGCTGGCAATTGAAAGTAATCTGCATATTGATAACCGTCTGTTGATTGATAATCACGCTTTTCCTTCATCAACTGATAATCCTGACGAAACAACCGATAGGAAAACTCTTCCTGTTCTTTTCCCTTTTGTCTTCTTTTTTCTAAATCTCGTTCTTCAACTTTAGTTAAATCCTCTAGTGGTGCATCTGCTTCTAAACGTATATCTTCCCCATGTAAGATTGCTTTATCCTGCTTGATGGATGAAACCCGAAATAACAAATCATGATGATATGATTTCCTTGTAACTAGTTCACCTACTACTCTACGCTCCATATATACACCTCACAGCCTCCATGTACCATGAAAGCATTCTCCTATATAGACTATGAGTAAGATGCCTTATACGTGCTTTAAAGCAATATAAAAAGGTGCCCTCGTAAGGACACCTAGCTAATTATGATGCTGTAGCTTATAAAAAGCGTTTGCTAAAATACTAAATTCTTGCATATCCAGTGATTCGCCACGTCTTGTTCCATCAATTCCAATTGCTTCAAGCTGCTCGTTAATCGTGTCTTTATCCAATATTCCTTTGAAATGGCTGGTGAGATTATTTCGTAATGTTTTTCTTCGTTGTGCGAATGAGGCCTGGACAAGTGTGAAAAAGTAATCCTCATCCTCCACCTCTACCGGTGGCTTGCTTCGCGTGACAAGCTGTAAGATGCTAGAATCGACATTTGGCTGTGGCATGAATACGGTTTTCGGCACATTCATTACAACCTTAGCCTCTGTATAGTACTGTATCGCTATGGTTAAGGAGCCATAGCTTTTCGTATTTGGCTGTGCAGCCATTCGATCCGCTACTTCCTTTTGGATCATAACGGTGATACTTTCAACAGGTAAACGTTCCCGGAGTAACTTCATTAAGATTGGCGTCGTAATGTAGTACGGTAAATTAGCCACGATATGGATAGGCTGATTCTCCTGGAAGTTTTCTTTAATCACGTCATGAACATCCGCTTTAAGAATATCTTGATGTACAATTCGAATATTATCATAGTCGGATAGCGTATCATCCAAAATCGGTAAGAGACGGCCATCAATTTCAAAAGCTACGACCTTATCTGAGTGGATAGCCAGTTGTTCTGTTAATGCGCCAATACCCGGGCCAATTTCCATTGTTCCTGTCGTCTTATCGATTCCTGCATGGCCAATAATATTTTTGAGCACATTCACATCTATTAAGAAATTCTGCCCGAGGCTCTTTTTAAAGGTGAAGTGATATTTTTGTAAAATCTCTTTTGTCTTTATAGGTGTTGCAATATATTTCTTATCCATGAATGTCCTCCTGCTCTATCTTTTCCATCGCTTCTTCTAACTGTGCTTTAGAAATTTGAAACATCGTGAGGCGTTTGAGTAATTGTTTTCCATTCGTATGGCCAACTTGTAATATTTCTCCAAGTCGTTCCCGTCGCTTACTTGATCCAGGCCCTCCGATTAACCGATAGTTCATTAAATCTTCTTTCGTGATATCCGTTTGTTCGATGTCGGCTAGTTCATATACATCCTCTAATGCCTTTCTAATGACTTCTACGGATGCATGCTCAATTCCTAAGCTCTTGTTATTAGGATGCTTCGCACGGGCGTTATCTTGTGTTAGGAATGCGTGCTTACACCCTGGAACAGCTTGGTCAATAATATGTCGGATACGTTCGCCTGGATAATCTGGATCGGTAAAAATAATCACACCGCGTTTTTCTTTTGCGTGCTTAATTTGTTGAATCGTTTTTTGGTTAATAGCCGATCCGTTTGTTTCGATCGTATCCGCATCGACTGCTAGTTTTATTTTCGTCGTGTCGTCTTTTCCTTCAACGATTATTATTTCTTTTATTTTCAATGAATGTTCCTCGCTTTATTCAAAATATCCCATACGCATAGCAGAATCATGTATTCTACAGAAGGCACTTCACTTTCTCGTCCGTTAGCGAATGTGTTTTTTCTTATGCTTACGGAATATATTTTTATACTTTCCTGACTGTAAATAAAAAACCATGCTCTTACCACTATAACATGGTGGGAGCATGGTTTACATTAATCTAATATTTTTACTTTTACTTTTTTCACGCCCCAATTATAGGCATCTGCTTTAGTTGGGACATGGATGTCAATACGGTTTCCTTTGATATGACCGCCTGTATCTCCTGCAATTGCTTCTCCGTAGCCTTCTACCCATACTCTAGTACCGAGTGGGATGACATTTGGATCAACCGCGATGACTCTCGTATTAGGATTATCCTTTAGGTTAATCCCAGTAGCGGTATATCCTGAGCATCCATTACACTCTGCCGTAAATGCACTTGCAGTCATCGTAATTTCTTTGCCACCGCCATCTGATAATGTAACAAGATTTTGTGGCTCTTTCGTTCCAATAGCGACAATACGGTTTTGACTTTCTTTTGTCACTTCTTCGCCTACTAGATCCCGGCTTACTTCTTTGCCATTTTCATATGTAACTTCATATGTTTTAACAACGGCACCCTCTTCACCAGGCGAAATGACTTCTTCTTGCCCTTTGTCCAATGAACTATCCTGACGTGTTTCTGTTTGGAAAGCAACTGTATCTGTTACTTCCTCCACTTTCTTTTCAACTCGAACAATGGAGATTGTCGTATCCTTCGTAATGGTTTTATCAAGAGCTGGCTTTACTTGATCAAGCTCTGATAAGGTGACTTTACTTTCGTTTAACAACTCCTGAACTGAACTACCTGTCGTCCAAATCTTCTTTTCTTTCCCACCATCATCAATCGTCACTTGAAAAGCTCTCTTGACAGAAAGATCCAAGTTATCTTTAATCACTTCGTCTAATGGGTGGGATAATTCGTCATGCTTAGCAATAGAAAGATTATTTTCTTTTAAGAATTCTTCTACTGTGTCGGCTACTGTATAATACATTTGTTCCTCGCCGTCTACTGTAACCATAACTTTATTTGCTTTTTTATATTCTATTTTCATTCCGTTTGCAATCTCTGCACTTAAATCATGTGATAGTGCATCATGCTCTCCGAATTCAATCCCTACTTCTTCTAGTAGTTCTTCTACTGTATTGGCATGGGTTGCTATTGTTCTATCTTTTCCATTCTCAGCGAATACTACTTCTTTCTGTGTTGCGTAAAATAGTATCATACTTCCAAATGCAAAAAGTGCAATTACACCAATACTTGAAATAACCAGCATCCGTTTCGAGGCCGGCAATAGCTTTGAAACAATTCGCATGCTTCTTGCCTCCTTATTCGAATTGATTATATAGACACTATTATGTAAATGTAAATGATTATAGGATTACGGTTATTTTACAGTTTTATTACAACACCCATATCCGCCCGTTGTCCAAATAGTATTGACCCCAGCTAAACCCTTGCTATTTCTAGCTTTGTCAAAAATAAAAAAGACTAGATTTTACCTAGTCTTTTTTATCTAAAAAAAATGAAAAAAATATGTTTTTTCTAGTTACATTTAACTATTTACCTCTTAATTTTGAAAATGGAGCATGCATTTTCCGTTGTTTTTTCACTTAATTCTTCTAGCGAAATTTGTCTTATTTCCGCTATCTTTTCTGCTACTAATTTTACATAGGCAGGTTCATTTCGTTTTCCCCGATTCGGATGTGGGGCAAGAAATGGTGCATCTGTTTCGATAAGTAAACGATCGATTGGTACCATAGCTGCAACTTCTTTTGGCATAGGTGCGTTTTTGAATGTTACAGGACCCCCAAGTGATATATAGAAGTTCATGTCCAAACATGTTTGAACATATTCGGCAGAGTCATTATAACAGTGCATAATTCCGCCAATTTCTTTCGCATTCTCCTCTTGAAGGATCGTAATAATATCTTCGGTTGCTTCACGGTTATGAATAATGATTGGCAACCTCACTTTTTTGGCTAATTGGATTTGTTTGCGAAATACTTCTTTTTGAATGTCTTTTGGTGATTTGTCCCAATGATAGTCTAGGCCCATTTCGCCAATCGCGACTACTTTCGGATGTTGTGATAATTCCTCAATCCATGTCAAATCTTCGTCGGTCATGTCGATAGCATCTACTGGATGCCAGCCTACTGCTGCATAAATAGTGTCATATTGCTCCGCTATTTCTATTGCTAGTGGAATCGTTTCGCGATCAAAACCTACTACAACCATGAATGTTACGCCAGTATCGAATGCACGTTTAATTACCTCGTCACGGTCTTCTAAAAATTGCCTAGCGTTCATATGTACATGTGTGTCAAATAACATGTTATCGTCCTTTCTATGAAAAAAGGTCAGGCTGCTACACGTTCGGGACGTGTAGTTTGCTGACCTTTATTTGATTCATTATCGGTCCAGATACCATTTACTAGTTTCCATCTCTCCATAAACATTGCTGTCCACTAGAATCATGGTTTACAGACCGTTTCGTTCCTATTTTTCTTACTTAACAATCGAACCGTTTGGTAGGGACTGTTCTACGGTTGCTAGTGATAGGTTACCTTGTTCATCTTCTCCTGATAGAATCATACCTTCTGACATTTCTCCGCGTAGTTTAACCGGTTTTAGGTTGGTTACACAGATTACTTTCTTTCCTACCATTTCTTCTGGTGAATAATATTTTGCAATACCAGAAATAACCTGACGTTTTTCGCTACCTAAATCTAGTTGCAGCTTTAATAGTTTGTCGGCTTTTTTCATTTTTTCGGCATGGATAACCTCTGCTACACGCATATCAAGCTTCATGAAATCATCATAGACAATTTCCGCTTTCTTATCTGCATCTTGCTCTGCTTCTTTTTCTTCTACTGCTGGACCTTGCATCATTGCTTTAATAGCTACTACTTCTTCTTCCACCTCCAGGCGTGGGAATAATGGTGCACCCTTGACAACTTTTGTACCAGGCGTAATTTGCCCTAGCTCATATACACTATCCCATTCTTTTAATGCATCATCTTGAACGCCTAGCTGTCTAAATATTTCTTCTGGCGATTTAGTTAAGAAAGGCTGAAGCATAACTGCAACAATACGTAAGGAATCCGCTAAATGTGCCATCACATTGCCAAGTCTTGCTTTATTTGATTCATCCTTCGCTAGAACCCATGGTGTTGTTTCATCAATATATTTATTCGTTCTACTAATTAATTGCCAGATAGAGGATAGTGCAACAGAGAACTGCATCTCTTCTAATGCTTCTTCTACTTGTTGAATCGTGTCTTTTATAGTCGCTTCTAGCGATTGATCGACCTCTGTTTCCGCCAAGCGATATTCTGGAAGCTCTCCATCAAAGTATTTTTCAATCATGGCTACGGTACGATTTAATAGATTACCTAAATCATTTGCTAAATCAAAGTTCGTACGCTCGACAAAACCTTCAGGTGTAAATACCCCATCTGAACCAAATGGTACTTCACGAAGTAAATAATAACGTAATGCATCCAGACCATAACGGTCAATCAAGCTTACAGGGTCAACGACATTCCCTTTTGATTTAGACATCTTACCATCCTTCATCAGAATCCAACCATGTGCAAATACTTTCTTCGGAAGTGGTAAATCAAGTGCCATTAACATAATTGGCCAATAAATGGTGTGGAATCGAACAATTTCCTTACTCATTAAATGGACATCTGCTGGCCAGTATTTCTTAAATTTCGCTTCATTTTCTGAACCATAGCCAATAGCAGTAATATAGTTGCTTAGTGCGTCAATCCAAACGTAAATGACATGCTTCGGATCCCCTGGAACTTTAATTCCCCAATCAAAGGTCGTTCTCGAAACTGCCAAATCTTCAAGTCCTGGTTTAATGAAATTATTTAACATTTCATTCTTACGGCTCTCAGGTTGGATAAACTCAGGATGTTCATCATAGTACTGAACTAGACGATCAACATATTTACTCATTTTGAAGAAATAGGATTCTTCTTTTACCATTTCTACCTTACCGCCACAATCTGGACAGTGCCCATCAACTAATTGGCGTTCTGTAAAGAAAGATTCATCAGAAGTACAATACCAACCCTCATATTGGTCTAAATAAATATCGCCTTGTTTAACTAATTGATCAAAAATCTTTGCAACTACCTTTTTATGACGTTCTTCCGTCGTACGAATAAAATCATCGTTCGTAATTTCAAGCTTTTTCCATAGGTCTTGGATTCCACTTACAATCTCATCCACATATTGTTGTGGTGTAACCCCTTTTTCCTCGGCTTTGCGTTGTATTTTTTGTCCGTGCTCATCTGTACCTGTTAAATACATAACATCATAGCCACGCATACGTTTGTAACGAGAAATAGCATCGCCAGCAACAGTGGAATAAGCATGTCCTATATGTAGTTTACCGCTTGGGTAATAAATTGGTGTTGTAATATAAAATGTTTTTTGTTCACTCATCAAATAGCCTCCTCGTAACCTGTTAAGATTCTTCTATTGTATCGATTTTATCAATAGATTTCCATATTTTCTTATTGCTATCATGACCTATACTTTGAATTATTAGCGTTAAGAGCAAATTTTAGACAAATAGGCTGTGCATAGCTTACAATTACTTCTCATAATGGAATATTTATAAATTTTTTTGTATGTTTAGGTTTATGCTAGACTGGGTATGAAAAAAAAGAATGTTAATTCATAAAATTTTCCTATAATTAGGTCAACACATTTGACAGAAACAGGAAAGGTTTGATAATATAGGCAAAGAAATATGTCGAAAAGTGACGAAATGGCTTTTATTTCGAGGAGGGGAATATTAATGAAATCTACTGGTATTGTGAGAAAGGTAGATGAGCTTGGAAGGGTTGTCATTCCTATTGAGCTACGTAGAACATTAGACATTAACATCAAGGATCCACTTGAAATTTACGTTGATAATGACAAAGTAATTTTAAAGAAATATCAACCTAATATGGCGTGCCAAATTACGGGAGAATCTTCAGATGAAAATATTTCATTGGCTAACGGTAAAATCGTTCTTAGCCCTGAGGGAGCAAAGCTTCTAATTGAAGAGATTCAATCCCGATTTAAATAGGTCAACTTATGGAAAGAGCTACAACAGGAGATTCTGTTCTAGCTCTTTTTCAAAAGATAAGAGAGTATAAAATCAAATTGAGAGCACCGTGCTTTTTCATTGCGCTTACGACTAGGCTTATTCAATATGATACGCTTGATAGACCTCTCGCTTTGGAAGATTTCTATCCTTGGCTACTTGTTTAATGGCTTCTTTACTAGAGAGCCCCTGCTGAATGTAATGTTCGACATGATCATTTACTTCCATGCCCTCCCACCAGACTTCTGCTTCCAGTTCAAGTTCTTCAGCGCTTCCTTCCACAACGATACAAAATTCACCCTTTGGCTCATTTTCATTAGCCCATGCAATGATCTCATCTGCTGTTCCACGTACATATTCTTCAAAGCGCTTCGTCAGCTCACGAGCGATTGCCATTTGACGATTACCAAGCTGCTTTTGTATAGCTTTTAAGGTCTCTTTTATTCTATATGGCGACTCATAGAGGATAATGGTTGCTTGTAGTCTTCCTAAGCGTGCTAATTCCGCTTCTTTATCCTTTGGCTTTCTAGGCAGGAAGCCATAAAATAGAAACTCCTTATTCGGCAACCCAGAGCCTACTAAAGCACATAATGCCGCATTGGCACCAGGTAAGACGACTACAGGGTATTCTTGTTCCGCACAAGCCTTCACTATCTCATAACCAGGATCTGAAATGGCCGGCATACCGGCATCACTTACTAATGCAATCGACTCACCATTTGCTAACTTTTCTAGTAGCTGGTCCTCTCGCCCGATTTTATTATGCTCATGGTAGCTGATTAACGGGGTAGAAATCTCAAAGTGATTTAATAGTCTTTTCGTATTCCGCGTATCCTCTGCAGCAATTACCGATACCGATTTTAATACAGAAAGTGCTCGGTAGGTAATATCCTCTAAATTACCAATAGGAGTTGGAACAACGTATAAAGTTCCTACATCACGGGGTTCAAAGCTCTTTTGAACGATCATACTGCATAACCTCTTTCAATTTATCTCGGATTAACTGGAATTTCCCTTTTCTCGTTAATTGCTTGATTTCATATTCTCGCTTCATCGCTTCTTCTTTCGTAGGGAATTTCTCCACAAACATTACCTGAAAAGGTCCACGTCCTCGTGTGTATTTAGCACCCTTACCAGCTTCATGCGCCTTTAGCCGATTCTCTAAATCATTCGTGTAGCCAGTATATAGTGTATTATCACTGCATTTAAGGATGTATACCGTATGTTCTTGATCACTCATAGATAATCTCCTTTGCTTCCTCTGTGTAAGTACCATCTTCATTATAAATAACTAATGGCGGCAAAATATGTAAATCTGCTTTCCCATCACGAACACCCTCAATTAGTAGCATATTCGCCTCACGACCCTTTTTCGGATAGACTAGACGGATTCGTTTCGGTTCCAACCGATAAGCGCGGAAGGTAGTTAAAATATCAACAAGCCTTCCTGGTCTATGTACCATCGCTACTTTTCCACCTGGCCGAACATGTAGCTTACATGCTTTCACTGCATCTTCTAATGTGCAGAGCACTTCATGTCTCGCAATTGTTAAATGTTCATTCTGATTATGCTCTGTACGAGATGGCGTTTTAAAATACGGTGGATTACACGTTACCACGTCAAAGCTAGAATGTCCTAATTCTTCCTTTAAGTTGCGAATATCTCCATGAATCATCGTAATCTGCTCGGTTAATTCATTTAGCTCAATACTGCGCTTTGCCATATGAATAATCCTATCCTGTATTTCAACACCTACGATTTGTGCCTGACTCTTTCTAGATAATAAAAGCGGGATCACACCATTTCCACTACATAAATCAAGAATGGACCCTCTCTTAATCGGTATTTGAGCAAAATTCGCCAACAGCACCGCATCTAACGAAAAGGAAAAAGCAGTAGGACTTTGAATAATCTGCATCCCCTCATCTGCCACTAAATAATCCAGCCTCTCATCATCAAATAATTTAACCATGCCTCTAAATCCTTTCCTACTACCTGAAACATTATGATTATTTTTCTTGTTGTTTTATAACAGTAACTCCAATTATACTTAAGCCAAGATACTCTGAAGTGTTTAACGAGTCTCTATCACGGCATAAGAACAAAAAATAAAGAAAAGCTGTCTGGATTTAATCTTCACCAGACAGCTATATTATATGTTATTTCTTTTTACTAAGAAAATCTAAACAAAACATACAGTCTTCATTCCGTCTTGGACTTCCAAATTCCAAATTACAAATATGAAAACCCTCTTCATATAATCTTGCTAAATTATCATAGCCCTCACTTGGCATCTTCGTTAACTCTTCACCTGAGGTTTCCGGATCAGACTCCAATCCATCCAATCGATTACGTAAATGATGGTTTTCCATAGCTAAGCGATGATTTTCTTCTAGTAAATCACGAAGTTTACCTTTCAAATCACCAAGCTGTTCATATAATTCACCAATTTGCTTTTCCATATCGGTTACTTGGTCAAATATTTGTCTTTTTTGCAATTCGACTCACTCCATTATTCTTGGCCCTGAGCTGTCACAATTCCTTCTTCGATGAGTTCATCCAAGGTATATTCAATAACACGTTCTTTTGATGGAATTTCTATTTGAATAACGCGATCAAGAATATTAAGACCAACCACATGCCCTCTTCCGTGTGGCGTTTTTACATGCTCGCCTAAATCCGGAAGCTCACGTTTTGCTTCTTCATATTCATCATTCTCATATTTTAGACAACACATAAGTCTTCCACATAAGCCAGATATTTTAGCTGGGTTTAGAGACAAGTTTTGATCTTTGGCCATCTTAATTGATACTGGTTCAAAATCCCCTAAAAAAGTAGAGCAACATAGCATTCTACCACAAGGACCAATCCCACCTAGCATTTTTGCCTCATCACGAACACCAATTTGTCTTAGTTCGATTCGTGTTTTAAACATTGCAGCTAAATCTTTTACTAGTTCACGGAAATCAACACGTCCGTCAGCAGTAAAGTAAAAAATAATTTTATTACGGTCAAATGTATATTCTACATCGACTAAATTCATATCTAACACATGTTCTTCAATCTTCTTAGAGCAGGCGGCAAATGCTTGATCCGCATATTCCTTATTCTCCATTACGGTAAGCTTATCTTTCTCGTTCGCAATGCGAAGTACTTTCTTTAATGGAAGAACGACATCTTCCTCATCTACCATCTTATTCGCAATGACTACTTTACCAAACTCTATCCCTCTTACCGTTTCCACGATGACATAGCTATCAGTCTCTATGTCTAGGCCGGCAGGGTCAAAATAATATATTTTACCCGCTTTTTTAAAACGGACACCAATAACCCCTATCATTTAGTTCACCTCTCTATTTGAAGTGTTAGCTGTTCCATCACAAGTGTTGGATGGACATTCTGCTTCAACTTTCTCTTTGCATCTAGCAAATCATGTAGGGTCGACGTTAATTTCCCCTGTGAAAAGTACATCCCCAAACGCTCTAATCGCTCACCCTGCTGGAAAAAGGTTAGCGATTCAACATGATCCAGATGGTAATAAAGAATATCTTTAAACGCTAAAAGCAATAAATCAATTCCTTGCTCTAACTGTTTTCTTTCTTTAAAGGTAGGAAGCCAATGATTATGTATAAATAAATACACATCATTTGAATTATCTGTAAATGCTTCTACTAATTGTACCACTACTTTTCTAGCTACGGCAAACCACTCATCTTGACTCCACTCTAATGCCTCATCCAAATTATTCGTTAGTGCACTCATTAACCTGGCTGTTGTCTCATTTAATCCCGAGTCTACTAACCTCTGTTGAAAATGCTCTGGATTTAACGGCTGAAGATCAATAATCTGGCAGCGGGAGCGGATGGTCGGTAAAATAGCCTGGCTATTCTCCGTCATCATGATAGCCGTTGTTTTTTTACTTGGATCCTCTAAGAACTTTAAAATCCGATTTGCCGCATTTGCTGTTAGAGTATCGGCACCTTTTATCATATAAACTTTCTGATCCGACTCAAGACCAGAATAGGTAAATTCCTTTTGTAAGTTTTTAATCTGCTCGATTTTAATCGATTGACCATCTGGTTCAATCCAATGGACATCGGGATGATTGCGCGAATCAATCCGCTTGCAATCCGTACACGTTAAACAAGGATCAGCTCCTGTCTTATTCTTACAGAATAGGACCTTAGCAATTAATACCGCAATGTCTTCCTTACCAGTCCCACGTGCACCTTGGAGTAAATAAGCATGTGAAATCCGATTTTTCTTTATACTATTGGTAATAACCTTACAAACCATCGGCTGAATCTCAGCCACATCAGACCACGTCTCCATAAAAACCTTCCCTTACAACTAGTCCATTTCATTCGTATGTTTGTTTATTGGTAATGACGTAGTAAAAGGATAAACCTGTATTTATAGATACGTGCTTACCATTACTTCACCATACCAATTCACGTATATATGTTAACCAATAGACCCTTAATCTCACCTATAAGCCCTAATAGATCTACTGTCTTTTTTTCCTGATTCATAATCTCTTCTGTTAGCGCTATTAACTTCTCATCAATCTCTTTCACTAACGTCAAATTCCGACTACTGCCTGTATAACTAAAACTAAGCGACTTCTGTACATCCAATCCATTCGAAACTGCTTCCTCTAAAAAACGTTTTATCAACCGCTTAAACTTGACCAAATCCTTAAAGGAACGAAATCGTGCTAATCGGTCTCCTTGAACCGTAATATCACTCATTAATCTCTGAAGTTCCGCAGCTTGCATCTTTTGGGTTTGGGACTGAACAATGGACCCAAAAGAAGGTTGATCTTGTTTCGCCGTACGAACACTTTTTTGAGAAGTATCAATCTGTTTCAGCATTTCTTGACTTATCTTCATCTGCTCAGCCCCCTTCCAAGTTCTATTTTAGAATTGAAAAAATGATTCAATCGGCAATACAAATACAGTAGCTCCACCAACCTCTACTTTAACAGGTCGTGGAATATACGAATCTGCATTTCCACCCATTGGTGAAATAGGTGCTACCATCTGTTCGCGTTGAGAACAATTTTCTTTGATGATTTGTAATACATCATCGACACGCTCATCCTCACAACCGATAATTAAAGTGGTATTCCCCTCTTTTAAAAACCCACCGGTCGTTGCAAGCTTGGTAGACTGATAATTATTTTTTCCAAGGGCATCTGTTAAGCGGTTGGAATCCTTATCCTGAATAACTGCCATGACTAATTTCATACGCTAACCTCCTTTACTCCATTGTATTTAAATATTGGGTTATTACTGATAGGCTGTCTCCCTCTACCTTTTCCATCGATTGATCGGCATTAATAACTTGAATTCTTTCTGGGAATCGCTTTACTAATAGCTGATAAGCCTCATAAACCTTTTCATGGAATTCTATTTCTTCTAAATCCAATCGATTTCTTTCTCTATCTTTATTGAGTGAGATTCTCTCCAAGCCTTTTCTCGGCTCAATATCAAAGAATAAGGTTAAATTAGGCATCGCATTCTGAATGGCAAATTGATTGATTGTGAACACTTCATCCATTCCTAATCCTCTCGCATAGCCCTGGTAAGCTAGGCTGCTATCAATAAAACGATCACATAGTACAATTTTTCCCTGTTCTAATGCTGGGAAAACCTTTTCTACTAAATGCTGTCTTCTTGCTGCTGCATACAATAATGCTTCTGTTCTTCCATCCATTGCTGTATGTAATGGATTAAGAATAATATTACGGATTTTTTCCGCTATATCAATACCACCGGGTTCACGTGTTTGAACCACGTCATACCCTAATTGTTGTAGCTTATCTGCTATAGAGTGAAGAATAGACGTTTTACCTGCTCCTTCGCCACCTTCAAACGTAATAAAATAACCACTCACGTAATTTCTTCTCCTTTAGTTTTCAGACAAAAACCTGGATGCCTTGCTCCATATCCTGATGCTGAATTGTTGCCCCTTGCTTTATTAAATGATGAATTAGTCTAATTTGTTCTTCCGTTATCCTTTCTCCTTTTAAAATAATTGGAATACCTGGTGGATACGGAATAATCGCTTCTGCCGCAATCAAGCCGATTGCCTGCTCTATTGGAACCCTTTTCTTGGGCAGAGCATACATATCAAGATAGCTAATCGCTAGTTCTTTCATCGGTTCATTAAATAATGTACTTACCTCTATTGTAGCATGATTTGTCCTATATTTATATTGTTCGTTAATCGAATTTACTATTTTCTCAACCCGTGTGAACTGGTCAAATCCTTTTAGTCCGTGAATTAGTAGCACCTGTGTATCCGTCGCTAACTCGGGATATACATGGTAATCTTCTAACACACTTGCTAAATCAAATCCAGACAGTCCTTTTCTTACTTGTAGCGTAATTTTCAATGGGTCATCACTTTCCACTATGTGCCAGTGCTTCCCTTTCTTCCATATATTCCGAAGTGTATAGACCGACTCTAATACACGTTGGATTTCATCACCTGATAAATTAGCTAGATAATGTCTCGCCATATCTAAAGAGGCCATTAATGGATAGGACGGACTACTCGATTGGATCATTTGTAAATAATGGGCAATTTGCTCCTTTGAAATATAAGATGATTGGACATGTAGGAACGAGGCCATCGTCATCGCAGGTGCCATTTTATGTGCCGATTGGACAACAACATCAGCTCCTAAAGCAAGTGCTGACTTTGGAAAAGGCTCCCCAAGCGAAAAATGGACCCCATGGGCTTCATCTACTAAGACCGGCAGCTCGTGCTCATGTGCGAAGTCAATCATCTTTTTTAAATCATAGGTTTTCCCAAAGTAATCCGGATAGGTTAATACGATTGCTTTGGCATCTGGGTGGGCCAGTATTGCTTCTTTCACTGTTCGAAAGCTTGGTGCTGTAAAACGTTCCACCTCTTCATTAAATGCAGGACTAATAAATATCGGCTTCGCACCAGACAGCTCAAGGCCATTCATAATCGATTTATGGCTATTCCGCTGAACAATTATTTTATCGCCCGGTGTGCATGTAGCAAGTATCATAGCTAAATTACCGGCCGTACTCCCGCCAACTAAGAAAAAGGTATGATCAGCGCCAAAGTATTCTGCTGCAAGTCGTTGTGCCTCTTTAATAATCCCTTGTGGAGCATGTAAATCATCTAGCCCCGATAATTCAGTTAAATCCATTGGTAAAATCGATTTAAAATAAGGCTCTGCTGCTTTAGATAGGATGTCACCACGCTTATGTCCCGGAACATGAAAGGATAGCGGATTTTGTTTATTAAAAGTAATTAAATGCTCTAGTAAAGGCATTGCTTGTTGATTCATCGGTCATTTCCCTTTCAAAAACTGATACCAATATCATAACAACTAAAAAAGCCTTTGCAAGAAATAATGCAAAGACCAATTTCACAATCTATGAAAAGAGTGAAGGTTGATTAATATTTTTTAGCTTTTGCAAATAATAATGGTATTTTTCCTCTCGAGGCTCTGTATGAATCATATTGTATTCACACTCCGTGCATATAAACATATTGTATACATGTATCCCAAGCTGCTTCTTTTCCTCACATATACCACAATGTTTTAATTCTACTATTCTTTGTTCCATGTTCCCCACCTCCGTTAAACTAGTAGCTAGTTTATCCAGAATAAACGGAAGCTATACTATAATTCTTTGAAACTTTTATTTAGGGAAGAATAATCATATGAATTGCCGCAAGCGAAGCAAGTCCAAATAATCCCAGGAATCCAGATACAATCGCTGTAAATAAATTGATTGGAATATGCAATCCAAACGAGCCACCAATCACATTGAAGAAGAATAAAAATAAAATCCCGATTCCTAATTTAACCGTACCATGCGCAAGAAGCCGCATCGGCTTAAATGAAGTACCAAAGAGAAGTAATAACACAATAACCCCAACCATGATCGAAATGACGATTGTCGGATTCACTTACATCAACTCCTTTAACTTGTCCCTTATATAAGTAAATATGATTGGAACGGTAAAAAAAGAACTAACTTAGTGGATATTGTAGAATATACATAATTCCTACATCGTGGATGGGCTTCACGTTCAAAAATAATCAATTAATAAGGAATAATTCGAAATATATTGATATAATAAATGAATTAGGCCGCGCCGCATAGTTTTTATATAGATTTTTAAATGATGCTGCACTCATTAAAAAAGCGGAGGTAACGTCCAATGGTGAAAAAATAATACGAGAAAATCTATATAATCTAACTTGATAATAAGCATGTAGATTTTCTCTTTTATCAGATAATAAAATATAGAGGAGAAGGAACATGCTAAATAAACTGAATCAATCTATCTATTATTTAGATAACGATGAAAATAAAGAAAGACCCACTTTAGGGTTGGTCTGTGGAGATAAATATAGTTTAGTAATAGACGCGGGAAATTCTGTTCAACATGCAAAAGAATTTTTAAATGAAATTAAACGTTTACATGTACCACCAATAAAATATTTGGTCATTACGCATGGACATTGGGACCATTTTCTAGGGTTAAATGAGTTTGATTCTTCCATCATCATCGTAAATAACCTGACAAATGAAATTTTAACTACATGGCAAAACTATTCGTTTGATGATGAATCTCTTCAAACATATGTAGACTCTAAATGGATGTCACCTAAATGTATGGAAATAATAAAAAGTGAAATGCCAACGAGAGAATCATTTAGATTAAATGCTCCAGATATAATTTTTGAAAAGTCGCTTACTATTGACTTAGGGAACAAAGTTTGTGTACTCGAAAAAGTCAGGAGTACTCATAGCAATGATTCAACCATTATTTATGTTCCTGATGATAAAGTTCTTTTCTTAGGAGATAGTGCTTATGGTACAACTACAAATGGTTTATTCCACATCAAACAATCAGTTTTATTGCCTATGATAGAGGATATTCAAAAATATGATGCTAATTACTACTTACTTGGACATGAATCTATTTGTGATTTGGAGGAAATGAATCTCTATTGGAAAGAACTGATTTCCACCAGCAACGTAACCAATTCCACATCATTAGAAAAGGCCGTTGCGAATTTTGAGCTGGTGTATAGTAGGACTCCAAATTCTAATGAGCATTTCTTCTTAAGAGCATTTGTAAATGACCAACGAATTCAGTCACGATAAAAATGAAACGAATCGGTATTTTATTTAAGCCAACTAAAAATCAGCTATACAACTACATCTAGTCGTACAGACAACATGCAAACAGAGCGCTCAAGTTTTCTAAGCGCTCTGTTTTATTCCTAGTATGTTACTATCTATATCTCATTTACTATATCGTATCGCACTAATATTTCGCTGCTTTGCCTCTTTTAATAAAAATAAATACTTCGACCGAGCTAGTTTTTCTGTGCTATTTCCCTCGAATGTCGGCTCTATGGAACGATCAATAAGAGATTTTATTTGTTTCCATTCCTTTTCGACGGAGAAGATAGCATCCAATAAAAGCTCATCGACCTCTCGCTTTTGCTTTTGCTTTCTCTTTTTTCCCACAAGTGTCACCTAACTTTACAGTTCTCTCCTACCCTCTAAAGCTTTTGATAATGTGACTTCATCTGCATATTCTAAATCGCCGCCAACCGGTAATCCGTGTGCAATTCTTGTTGTACGGATTCCAGAAGGTTTTACTAAACGTGAAATGTACATTGCAGTGGCTTCTCCCTCGATATTAGGATTGGTTGCCAAAATAATTTCATTCACTTGTTCATCCTTTAAACGATTTAACAAATCTGGAACATTTATATCTTCAGGACCAATTCCATCCATTGGTGAAATGGCACCGTGAAGGACATGATATTTCCCATGGAATTCCTTCATCTTTTCCATTGCTATTACATCCTTTGGATCCTGAACCACACAAATAACCGAATTATCCCGGGTTGTGTCCGAACAAATAGCGCATGGATCTTGGTCGGTGATATGACCACAGATGGAGCAATGTGTTAGTTCGCGCTTGGCATTGACGAGTGAATTAGCAAACTCTAGTACATCATCATCTTTCATGTTTAATACAAAAAAAGCCAGACGAACAGCCGTCTTTGGCCCAATACCTGGCAATTTTGTAAAGCTGTCAATCAGCTTTGAAATTGGTTCTGGATAATACATGAAGTTTCCTCCTAGAATTAGAACATGCCTGGCATGTTTAATCCTTTGGTAAATTGTCCCATTGTTTCATTTGTTTTGTCATCAACTTGTTTAATCACATCATTTGTTGCTGCAAGAATTAGGTCTTGTAGCATCTCGATGTCATCAGGATCTACTACTTCTTCTTTAATTTGAACATCGATAATTTCTTTTTTTCCGTTTGCTTTTACGGTAACCATGCCACCGCCTGCTGATGCTTCAAATTCCATTTCGAATAATTCTTCCTGTGCCTGCATCATTTTCTTTTGCATTTTTTGCATTTGTTTCATCATATTGCCCATATTTCCCATACCTTTCATGGAAAACGCCTCCTTTGATAGTTTAATTAGTAGCTCTTTACCTGATTGTTGTCTTTGTCTTTTTTCAGACTATGCAACAACCTAAAAAAGCCTCATTTTCAATCATGTATCTCAATCAAGTCATCCCCAAATAGCTTTCTTGCTTCATCGACGATTGGGTCGGTGTTCGTTTGTTCTGGGTTAGATGGTTCTTGATTATTAATATATTCACTTCGTAATTCTTGCCATGCATTATTCGGGATTGGAATAATGGTTAGTTGTTTATTTAATACACTTGTTAGTACAGATTCAACTAGCTCACGGTTATCTAAAAATAGTGAACAGTGTATTTCGTATTTAAATGCAACAACAAGAGATGTCTCGGATGCTGCTGCCGGTTTCGAATCCTGAATGGTCGCATGTGCTGGTGCACTAGTTGTTTTTAATTTACTTAAGAAGTTTGCCCACACAGATTGTACTTCTTTTAGTGCCGGCTTTTCTGCTTCCTTCAGGACATTACGAATTCGCTCATATGGAATCTTATAGCTATTCTTAGATTTACCCGTTTGTGTTCTTCGTCTTTCAGGCTGCTGAGCTACCGTTCCTGTGTTTACTTGTGGTGGAGCTTGCTTCAAGTTGGTCATTTCTTTTTCCAGATTAGCGAGCTTTTGTGTTAATTGCATAACCGCTTCTGAGGAAACAGAATCCGTTGACTCTAGTTTATCCTGATAACGATTAGAAATGGTAATAATGGCAATCTCAATAAATACTTTCGGATTATTAGACCATTTCATTTCTTGCTGGGTTTGATTTAATTGCATAATAGCATGCTGAATCCAAGGCTCTGGTACACGTTCCGATAACTGCTTAAAGTCGTCATCTATAATAGCTCTTTCTAGTATCCCTTCAAGCGACGGGGCACTTTTGTACAGTAATAGGTCCCGTAAGAAATAAATGATATCATAGACAAATCGAGCCGGGTCTTTTCCATTTTGAATAAGCTGATCTAACATTTTCAATGCTAATTGTACATTTTTCTCATGCATTGCCGCTACGATATCGGTTAGAATTTTTTGTGAAACACCACCGGTAACTGCTAGTACGTCCTCTAATTCGACCTGTTCATCACTATAGGAAATCGCTTGGTCAAGTATACTTAACGCATCACGCATTCCGCCTTCAGCAGCTAGAGCGACAGCATCTAATGCTTCCTTTGTCACCTTGACATCTTCTGCATCTATAATCGTTTGCATCCGCTCCACAATAGCTTGGTTGGAAATCGGCTTGAAGTCAAAACGCTGACATCTTGAAATAATCGTCAGTGGTATTTTATGTGGCTCTGTGGTTGCTAGTATAAACACGACATGCTTTGGTGGTTCCTCTAAGGTTTTCAGTAATGCATTAAATGCATTAACAGAAATCATGTGTACCTCATCAATGATATACACTTTATATGGGACAACACTAGAAGCATATTTCACGTTATCACGTATTTCCCTAATATCATCTACACTTGTATTAGAAGCTGCATCGATTTCAATGACATCAGAAATAGAACCGTCCTGAATGCCACGGCAGGCCGCACATTCATTACAAGGCTCTTTTACTGGGGCTTTTTCACAGTTAATGGTTTTGGCAAAAATCTTAGCTGCACTAGTCTTACCAGTTCCACGAGGGCCTGTAAATAAATAAGCATGTGAAAACTTCTGTTGCTCAATTGCATTTTGCAATGTTCTAGTTATGTGGCTTTGGCCTACAACGTCTCCAAAAGTCCTTGGGCGCCATACGCGATACAATGCTTGATAGCTCATAATTGATTCCCCTCTATGATTTCTACCTAATTATACCGATTTTAAGTTGGAATGTGAATGATAATGAAAAAGAAATCTAGTACTTAAGTAATTGGAAGTATTTTACTTGAGGATTGTAAAATGAGGTACGACAAAGCCCCTTGTACAAGACAAGAGGCTTTAAACTCATTATGTATGCCGTGCACCCAACGTCGATGAAGCGACCCCATGCGTTACTCAAGTTCATGGCTCAGTTTAGGTAACCCCACGGCACACAAGAATGACCACTTACTGCTGCTTCCTTCCGGACCTGACAGGGTTCGTGGGTTCCTGTTGCGCAGGACCTAAACGTCAACACCAATCCCTTGAGGCAGACCACACGGTCACTCACCTCGTGATGGGAATTCAGCCTCGCTACAGCGGATTGCGAGTTACAGGGCACCGCTACCTCCCCGCCTAGCACGGTAATATCCATTATAACATGTTAACCAAAAAAATCAATGGACTACTCTATAAGAATATTTTCCAGCTTATTGTTTTTTCCGCTCTCGTAAGGTTTTAAAAAAACTAGTCAGTAATTGACCACATTCCTCTTGCAGAATACCAGAACAAACCTCCACCTGATGGTTGAACCGGTTATCATCTAGCAAATTCATCAAGCTACCAGCACATCCTGCCTTGGGATCCTTAGCACCGTAAACCACCCGTTTGATTCTAGATTGAACAATAGCCCCTGCACACATTGGACAAGGTTCTAATGTCACATACAATGTGCAATCCTCCAAACGCCAGCTTCCGATTTTTTTATTGGCTTCTTGTATGGCAATCAACTCTGCGTGAGATAGCGTCTCCTGGGACAGTTCTCTCACATTGTATCCCGATGCAATGACCTCATCCTGATACACAATAATTGCTCCTATCGGTACCTCGTTTTTCTCTCTAGCCGTTTCCGCTTCTTTTATCGCCAGTTGCATATAATACGCATCATTCATGCTTATCACCGCTCTCTATCGACATCTGTATAATCTAGCCTTATTTTTACCATAATAACAACTCAAGACTATTAGGAGGTGTTCTATTGTTTGAATAACCAACTAGCGAATACTGCTGTACTTTTTATAGATTTAATCAATGATTTTAACTTTCATGGTGGTGAAAAACTTCGTGCCAACATGGAAGAAATTGTACCTAATCTATTGAAACTCAGACAATTTGCAGAAGAACATAACCTTCCTATTATTTATGTAAATGATCATTATCGGTTATGGCAATCCAATCCAGATATCATTATTCAGCATTGTACCAATGATGCCAATCAACATATTATCTTAAAGGTAAAACCAAAACCGAGTGATTACTTTCTCATTAAACCACAGCATTCTGCCTTTTTTCAAACGCCATTATTGTCTCTCCTCCGTGAGTTAGGTAAGACACATATCATCATGGCTGGTATTGCTGGAGATATATGTGTACTATTTTCAGCTAAGGATGCTTATATGTATCAATTTTCCATGCATATTCCGAAAAATTGTATGGCTTCGGAAGAGAAAGAAGGCAATGAATATGCATTGTATTTAATGAATACGGTCATGAAGGCTAATATCGACCCTATCTAAAAGCATAACGTACATGCTCCCTTCATAAAGTTGAATATAGATCATATTCAACTTTTTGAATGACTTTAAGGAGGGAGATTATGCAAATCCATGTTGTCTCACAAGGAGATTCCTTATATACCATTGCCAGTACATACGGCACAACAATCGATGCGCTCGTTAACGCAAATGAATTAGATACTCCAAATCAGTTAGTTGTTGGGCAAGCTTTAGTCATTCCAATTGCCGGACAGTTCTATTTCGTGCAACCTGGAGATAGCCTCTATACCATCGCACAGCGGTTTGGGATGAGCTATCAGGAACTTGCTCGTGTCAATAATATTTCCGTTAATGGGATTTTACCTGTAGGATTACGATTATATATTCCCCAAGGACCGAGACCTGAAATCATTTCCAATGCTTATATTGAGCCACTAGGTGGAACTGTATCAGAAGCATTAGAAAACGCCGCAAGAAAAAACGCCCCATATTTATCCTACTTGGCACCATTTAGCTATCAAGTCAATCGAGATGGCAGTTTAAATGCCCCACCACTAAATGATTTCAAACAAATTGCCGATGCCAATAACGCTAGTTTAATGATGGTGGTTACCAATCTAGAAGAAGGAGCTTTTAGTGCGGAACTAGGGCATATTATTGTCACCGTTCAAGCCGTACAAAATACGTTGTTAGACAATATTGTCAATACAGCCCGTCAAGTTGGATTTTCAGATGTGCATTTTGATTTTGAGTTTTTACCACCGGAAGATCGTGACGCCTATAATACTTTCTTAGCAACCGCAAAGGAACGTCTTTCCCAGGAGGGGCTACTCATGTCCACTGCCCTTGCTCCAAAAACTAGCGCTACACAAGAAGGGGCGTGGTATGAGGCGCATGATTATGCAGCCCACGGGGCAGTTGCAGACTTTGTGGTGCTCATGACCTATGAATGGGGATATAGTGGTGGACCTCCCATGGCAGTATCTCCGCTAGATCAAGTGCGTAGAGTAGTGGAATATGCGTTAACGGAAATGCCATCGAATAAAATATTACTAGGTCAAAACTTATATGGGTACGATTGGACATTACCATACGAACCAGGAGGAGAATATGCTCGTGCGGTAAGTCCACAACAAGCGTTTGCCTTAGCTCGGCAGTATAATGCCTCCATTCAGTATGACACTACGGCGCAAGCACCACATTTCAACTATTGGGATGAGGAAGGTAATGAACATGAGGTATGGTTTGAGGACGCACGGTCCATCCAAGCAAAATTTGATTTGATTAAGGAGCTTAATTTACGAGGGATTAGCTATTGGAAGTTAGGTCTTGCATTCCCACAGAACTGGCTGTTGCTACAGGATAATTTTACGATTTCCAAATCTGGTTAAGTTTGGATTATGCGAGAATCGTACAGCACTTATTTTGTACGATTCTTTTTTATTTTATCGTCAGACTATTCCATTTCCTATGTGATACAATTAACATACAGAGAGATGAGAAAGCAAGGAGCAAAGAACGTGAAAATAAAGACAAAGCAATTTCAAAATAATTGGAAACTATTCACCCTAATGAATAGCAATGGAATAACGATAGAAGTTTTAAATTTTGGTGGTATTATTACAAAAATCATCACCCCAAATAAAGATGGACTGATGGAAAACATTGTATTGGGATATAAGGATATTCTTGATTATCAACATGACCCAAACTACTTTGGAGCACTAATTGGTCGTGTTGCTGGGAGGATCCATAATGCAACATTTGAGTTGAACGGCAAAACATTTAATTTAGGGGAAAATGAGGGGACTAATCATTTACATGGTGGTCATAACGGGCTGCATAAAGTGATTTGGAATGTGGAACCTTTTGAAGGTGATGAAATAATTGGCTTAAAATTGTCTTACTATAGTAAGCAAGAAAATAACGGATATCCAGGCAATGTAGATATAACCGTCACATATACACTTACAAATAAAGACGAGTTCATCATCGATTATTCAGCAACAACGGATAAAACTACCGTACTTACATTAACGAATCATACTTATTTCAATTTATGTGGCAATATAAAAGAAACGATTCATCACCATCACGTGACAATGGATAGTAGTCGATTTGTACAATTAGATGAAAGGCTAATCCCTACTGGCAACATTCTCGATGTTACCAATTCAACTTTTGATTTCCGTTCAGTCAGAGCGCTAGCGGATGGGATCCAAAGCACGATGGATCAGCATAACATAGTAGGAAATGGCTATGACCACTATTTTATTTTTGACCAAAAGAAGCCATATGCTGTTGTTGCAACAGAGTCTACTAGTGGTCGCGTACTTAAGATAAAAACTACCCAACCAGGTATGGTCATGTATACTTCCAATAATTTAGGTCCTAATTACATACTAAACGAGGGGCGGTCCAAGAATTATCTCGGTGTATGCTTCGAAACTCAAAGCTCGCCTGCATCCTTACACCACGACGGTTTTCCTTCTGTTATCTTGAATGCTGATGAAAGGTATCAGGAACGGACAGTATTTCAATTTGAGACGATAACATGAGCTTAAAAAGAAACGATATTACTTCTAATATCTAATGGTTAACTCTAATGCTAAACCTAATCTAAGCACTAATGCTAACAACCGATTTTTTTCTTATACATATTTTCCAATATACCCCAGTACAGAACTCATACAAATGATAAAGGCTCCTAAAATCATAAATGTTCCCGTTTTCCCCCTATACTAGTACTTGAACTGTAAAAATAGCGAAGGTGCGTGCACCCTCGCTATTATAGTAGTGATTACAAGTTTTTAGTTCAACCACTTCTTTTCATGTTACTTACGAAACGCTGCTAACCGGTAATTCATTTCTTTAGTATTCAAATAAATCTCTTTATAAATACGATCCAATTCCTGATACTTTACTACATTATCCGGAATTGGTGTAAAAGTTTTATCGACTTGTAAAAATTTATCCGCACATTCGTTTAGTGAATTAAACCATCCACTGCCATATGCTGCGAGCATTGCTGCGCCCATTCCTGGACCTTGTTCACTTTTAAGTCGAACGATTTCTGCATTAAAAATGTCCGCTTGCATTTGGAGCCATGTTTCGTTTTTTGCACCGCCACCGCTGGATATAATCGTATCTATCTTTTTACCGTTTTTTCTAAAAATATCAATCGATTCATTTAAGGAAAAGGTAATTCCCTCTAAAACAGCTCGGACAAAGTGCTTTCTTTCATGTGAGCTATCCATACCAATAAAGCTCCCGCGAATATTAGCGTCGACATAAGGGACTCTTTCTCCGACAATATACGGCGTAAATAATAGCCCGTTTGCGCCTATATCAACAGAACCTATATCGGCAAGAAGTGCTTCAAATGTTTCATCCGCAGCAAAAACATCCCTAAACCAAGTTAAACTATACCCTGCTGCAAGGGTTACCCCCATGGTGTAGAAAGCATCTACTACAGCATGGTTAAAATAGTGTACTTTCCCTGCATAATCTTTATGGCGACCTGATTCATAAGAAAGGATAACACCTGAAGTTCCAATACTACATAATGTTTTGCTGTCTTCTAAAATCCCTGCACCAATTGCACCACAAGCATTATCGGCACCACCAGCAAACACTGCTGTTGAAGCAGAAAGTCCCGTAGAATCTGCAACCTCCTTTAGTATAGTTCCCACTTTTTCATGAGATTCAACTAACGGAGGACATAGGTTCAGATTAAGTCCAAACAGTTCACAAATTTCCTTGCTCCACTGCTTCTCACTTACATTTAGTAATAATGTCCCTGCTGCGTCAGAATACTCCATATGCAATTCTCCTGTGAGTCTATACCGAACATAGTCCTTAGGCAGAACAAACTTCCTCGCCTCCTGGAAAATTTCTGGTTCATAGTTTTTCACCCAAAGTAATTTCGGTAACGTAAACCCTTCTAATGCTGGGTTTTTCGTGATATTAAGTAGACGTTCTTCACCAACAACATGATAAATTTCCTGACATTCAGTCGTTGTCCGAGTATCATTCCAAAGAATCGCATTTCTTAGCACCTTTCGCTCTTCATCAAGTAATACAAGACCATGCATTTGTCCGGAAAAGCTAATTCCTTCTATATCATCATGGTTCCCATCGAACCCCTCTAGCAATTCCTTTAATCCTGCAATCGTCTGAACGACCCAGTCTTCTGGGTTTTGTTCACTATACCCTGATTTTTCTTGTATTAAAGGATATGCTTTAGATACTTCTTGGATAACTGCACCATCTTGATTCACGAGTAAAATTTTCACTGCACTTGTTCCTAAGTCCACACCAATTACATATTTCATCGTAGCACCTCACTTAAGTTAATTCCCACTGGGGCTAACCACCAGTGGGAAACAGGTTTAATCTGCAAATGCTCGTAATAGATATTGGTTAATCGTCGCTTTGATGAATTCAGTTCTGCCAGATGTATGAGTAATGTCAGTTAAGGATAAAGCATACTCTTCTAATGTGTGGAAGTCTGCTCTACCTTCCACAATATCAAGGCCGATTCCTTCTTTAAAACTTCTATACCGTTCTTCGATAAAATCATCTAGCACGTTATCATCTACTAATTGCTGGGCAACTTTAAGTCCTACAGCAAAGCTATCCATTCCTACTATATGGGCATGGAATAAATCTTCCGGAGTAAACGATCCACGGCGAACCTTTGCATCAAAGTTCAATCCACCTTGACCTAACCCATTATTTTTAATAATTTCATACATTGCTAGTGTTGTAGAATATATGTCTGATGGAAACTCATCTGTATCCCAGCCTAGTAAAGGATGACCTTGGTTTGCATCAACTGATCCTAACATACCATTAACTCTTGCATATCGAAGCTCATGCTCAAAACTATGACCAGCAAGTGTCGCGTGGTTTGCTTCAATATTGAATTTAAAATGCTCTTGTAATCTGTAGTGCTGTAAAAAAGCATAGCCACTTGCAACATCGAAATCATATTGGTGCGTTGTTGGCTCTTTTGGCTTAGGCTCGATGAGAAACTGTCCATCAAAACCAATTTCTTTAGCATAATCTACCGCCATATGGAAGAAGCGACCTAAGTTATCTAATTCTAGCTTCATATCGGTATTGAGTAATGTATCATAGCCCTCACGTCCACCCCAGAACACATAATTTTCCGCACCTAATTCCTTACCAATTTCTAAGCCCTTTTTTACTTTTGCAGCGGCATATGCAAAGACATCGGCATGATTAGATGACGCAGCACCATGAACAAAACGCGGATGGGTGAAATTATTAACCGTATTCCATAGCAATTTTGTTTTACTATCTTTCATATAGTCCTTTATCATGGCAACAATCGTGTCTAGGTTTTGATTGGATTCTCGTAATGTATCGCCTTCCGGTGCAATATCTACATCGTGGAAACAAAAATATGGAACACCTAGTTTTTCAAAAAATTCAAAGGCTGCTTCTACTCGGGCCTTCGCTAAATCTAATCCAGAAAATTTATCCCAAGGTCTGATTGCTGTACCTACACCGAATGGATCAGATAAATCCTCAGTGAAAGTGTGCCAATACGCTACCGCAAAACGTAAATACTCTTCCATTGTACGGACACCAATTTTTTCTTCTGGGTTATAAAATTTAAATGCATAAGGATTTTTAGATATTGGACCTTCATACGTAATGTTATGGATGGTTGGAAAATAGGACATTGTATTACCTCCTAGTATTGGATAATAATTTTCAAAGCTTTTAAAATAGATATATACCTTTGTTCATCTATTCGATATACTAAGTTTGTTGAATATTCACTCGTAAGCATTCTAAGGTAGCCTTAGAGGAGGTTTCAAACATGAAATATACAAACACAACGATATATATCATTTTAGAATGGATTACTAGATTTGCTTTTGTAAATTTATTATGGATTTTGTTCACGTTATTAGGTGGCATAATATTCGGACTTTACCCTTCTACTATTGCTTTGTTTACCATTACGAGAGAATGGTTAAAAGGCAAACATGATATACCTGTTTTTATGTCGTTTTGGAAATACTATAAACGTGAATTCTTCGCTAGCAATAAGCTAGGTATTATCATAACGTTAGTACTTGTGTTAATCGGATTAGATTTCTTATTTATCCAATCGATTCAAGATGAATCTTATTCATGGTTAGCGATTCCGTTATTTGCATTTATGTTTTTGTTTCTAATCTATCTTTTTTATTTATTTCCTGCTTTTGTACATTATGATTTGAAGTTGTTTCCTTTGATGAAAAATGCGTTTTTAATTATGCTTATTCATCCGTTACATAGTTTACTAATGCTCTTTTGTTTCTTTTCGATTTACTTCCTGATGAGCTTTGCACCATCGCTTTATTTTATTTTTGGTGCTAGTACATACGCTTTTATAACCATGTGGCTAGCGTATCATGCTTTTCAGAAAATAGAACGGAAAAAGATAGATTCATAGGCTGTTCACCTCATCCATTGCAAGATGAGGTGTTTTTTTAGCCCTTTACTGCACTTGCTGATATTCCTTCTACTACTTTGTTACTAAAGAAAATAAACGCTAATAAAATAGGTAGCACACTAATGATTAGGGTTGCACCTATTGCGCCCCAATCGGTCATGTATTGTCCAATAAAGTTTTGGATGCCGACTGTAAGGGTTTTATACGCATCCGAACTGATAAACGTATTAACAAATACAAATTCATTCCAATTGTAGATCATATTAATGATGACCGTTGTTGATAGAACAGGTGCGGTCATAGGTAATATAATTTGAAAAAACATCCGGTTAACGGAGCTACCATCAATAATAGCTGCTTCCTCAATCTCCTTTGGAAGCGTGTAATAAAAACCTAGTAAAATCATAATCGTAATTGGTAGATTATACGTTGTATACGTAATGACTATCGACCACGGATTATCGATTAAGTTCACATTTAAAAACATACTAAACAGCGGGATAATCGCCGAATGAATTGGAATCATTAGCCCAATCATAAACAATCCTAAAACAAGCTTACTAAACTTCCATTTCATCCTGGTAATCGCAAACGTAGCCATCGATGCAAACAGAACCGTAAAGGCAATCGCAACTGCCGTAATCCATAAACTATTCCAGAAGTACGTACCGATACCACTTTCCCAAACCTTTAAATAGTTCTCCCATCTGAGCTCTTGTGGTAATGCAAACGGGGATCCAGAAAAGATTTCACGATTATCTTTTAGCGAGAATAGGAATAACCAAATAATCGGGAATATCTGAAATACAGCGACAAGCCCTAAACAGATGTACAAAGTAAAATAGCCAATACGTTTCATCAGACACACCCCCTTAATATTGAATTTCTTCTTTCGATGCTGTTACCTTCCGAATGATAACCGTAATAATCAATGTAATGATAAGTAGTAAAAATCCAATCGCACTTCCATAACCAAAATTATTACTAGAGAAGGCTAATTTATACATATACGATGCCATAACCTCACTAGCCCCATTTGGCCCTCCACCTGTCATAACATAAATCAAATCGAAATACTTCAAAGACCCAACGACAGCTAACACAATGGTCACCTTTATAACACCCATGATTAATGGTAATTTGATTCGAAAAGCAATTTGTATCGGAGAAGCACCATCAATCCGAGCCGCCTCCACGATTGATTCAGGGATGTTTTTCAATGCTGCATAATAAATTAAAATATAGAAACCTGCATATTGCCATAAAATCGGGACAAAGATGGCATATAACACAATGGAAGTATCTGCCAACCATGCAGGGGGATTTTCAATTCCAATAAACGTCAGGATATGATTTAACATACCATTTGTTGGATTAAACACTTTGATCCAAAGCTGAGCAATCGCAACAGACGATAAAAGCATTGGGATTAAGTAAATCTTTCTGAGTAGACTTGCGCCCTTTATTTTGGATGCTAAAATGAGCGATATGATTAAATAGATCACTAAGCTAAGTGTAGAAAATATTGCTAATAAGAATGAATGCCATGCACTATCCCAGAATTTTAAGTCTTGGAGGGCTGTTATATAGTTCTGTAGCCCAATAAAATTCATTTCTCCTATTCCGTCCCATTTAAATAGCCCATAGTAACCGGTTAGGAGTAATGGGATGAAAATAAGGATGGTGACTAATAGGAGTGCGGGAAGAACGTAAAATGCAATTATCCATTTGTTGGACATGACTTTGTTCATTTCATTCAACCCCATATCGTTAAAGTGGAAAAGTAACTGGTAATGACTCACCACCCCCGCTCCTGAAATATACTGCGCTTTCACTTCCAGTACCAGTGCTACATCAGCTTGAAACAGCCCTCGCGGTGTCTGCTTTGCCGCGGGCGGCTGGTGATCCAGGCTACTACTTGAATAAACATCTCTGCAACCTTGCACCGGGGAAGCCCACTGCGTAGCGCTACTTGCTGACGCAGGTGCATCACCGGGTCTCACCTTTGCCTTTCCTCACGCTGGAGTCTCCGTATATTTCAGGAGCTAGTATGGTTTAAGGATAGGTAATAATTAACCAAAGGTAATACCAGTCTCTTTTCCTTTTTTACAAATTTTTTAGAATTCTAGATGATTATTCCTCTGCTGATAATGCGTCTTCGTGTGCTTTAGTGAATTCTTCTGGTGTTACTTCGTTGCCGAATATTGCTTGGATCATGTCTAAATGAACTTGTGCTGCGTCTGGGCTCATTTGAACGTCAGCGAATAATGTTAGATTACTTGCTGAATTTAAGTCTTCTAATACGTCTACATACATTTGTGGTAACTCTAAAGAGTTAGTATCTAGCTTTGTTGCTGGAATTACACCTGCTTGGGTAACGGATTTTTCACCCCATTGTTGAACGAAGAATGAAGCAAATTCTTTTGCTTCTTCTTTTACATCCGAGTTTTCCGCTACGAATAATCCTACCCCTGGTCCACCCACAAAACTATTCATATCTCCTTTTCCATCAACAGTAGGGAAATGGAAATAGCCTACAGAATCTCTAAATTCCTGTGGTACGTCTTCATTTGTTGTGTAGTTAGGTAAATCCCATGTAGCAATTAAATACATGGCTGCCTGTTCGTTCATAAACATACTTTTTGCTTCTTCATCCGCTAAACCATTAAATCCCTTTACGAATGCATCCATGTTTACTAGCTTTTGCACTTCTTCTGCTGCTTGCACTAATGCAGGATCCTCAAATGTACCAGTACGGTTTATCGCATTCGTTAATACATCTGCCCCACCAATTCGGTCTGCTAAATACATGTACCATAAAGAACCTGTCCAACGGTCTTTATTTCCAAGTGCAATTGGAGCGACTCCATTATCACTTAATGTTTGGATAATCGTTTCTAGTTCTTGTAACGTACTTGGCTCTTCAAGACCATATTGATCAAAAATCTGCTTATTATAGAAGATCGTAGCAATATTAAGTTCTAATGGTAAACCGTACGTTTTTCCATCAATAGCATAAGCCTCAGCGGTACCAGAGACAAAGCTGTCCGCTAAATCGCCTTCTAATAGATCATCTAAGGGTGTGAATTTGTTACCGTTTACATATGGATCCAAATAACCTGCTGCCCAAGTCATCCCTACATCTGGTAATTCATCTGATGTGGATAATACTTGGATTTTATCCTTGTACTGTTCGTTACTTAATACTTCTAATTCAACTTTTACCCCTGGGTTTCCATCTTCAAATTCTGCGATGATTTCGCTTACAATTTCATTATGTGTTTTTGAGCTGCCCTCTGGCCATAGATGCATAAATTTGATTACTTTTGAATTACCATCAGAGCCAGAAGCACCATTATCACCACATGCTGCTAATAAGAACATTACAGATAGTAAAGCAACTAATAATGTAATCGCTTTCTTCCTTTCCATCACTAACCCCCCTAAATTTTAAAAATATTTAGGCTTATCACTAAGCTTACATAAAGAATATCAAAAAACATTTTGTTTGTCTAGTGGATAAACTAAGTTTATAATGGCATTATTACATGCTATACTTATACTAATATAAAAAGAAAGTGGTAGTGCAGATGATTAAGAATAAAACGTGGAATCAGCATGAAGTAAAGAAAGAGAATAAATCATTAGTATTGGAAACAATACGCACCAATTACCCCATATCAAGAGCATCCATTGCCAACATGACCGGCTTAAACAAAGGAACGGTGTCATCCCTTGTGAGCGATTTAATGGAGGAAAATCTAATCCATGAATCTGGTCCTGGGGAATCGAGTGGGGGAAGAAGACCTGTAATGCTTTTATTTAACCAACTTGCAGGTTATTCTATTGGGCTTGATCTCGGTGTTAACTATCTACTTGGCATACTAACGGATTTAGAGGGTAACATTTGTCTAGAAAAACAGGTGAAATTTAACAACTTAACCTATGATGAAATACTAGATGAACTATTCCAAATGGTTGATTATTTGATTGAAAACGCTCCTCCTAGCCCATATGGAATTATCGGCATCGGAATTGGGGTCCCAGGTACAGTAAGTAAAAGTGGAGAGATCTTACTTGCTCCTAATCTTGGTTGGAAGAATGTTGATTTACTTTCCATTATGGAAGAAAAGTATTCCTTACCAGTCATCATTGAAAACGAAGCAAACGCCGGTTCGTATGGGGAAAAGAAATTTGGGGCTGGAAAAGATTATCACCATATTATCTATGTAAGTGTTGGAATAGGGATTGGGGTCGGTCTCATTCTAAATGGCGAGTTATATAAGGGAAGTAATGGCTTCAGTGGGGAATTAGGACATATGACGATCGAAATGGACGGGATGAAGTGTGGATGTGGAAATGAAGGATGCTGGGAACTGTATGCATCGGAAAAAGCATTGGTAAAAAATGCTCAAGAAAAAGGATTAACTATCCCCCATGACCGAGAACTTACACTAGAAAGTCTCATTACCCTTGCGGAAGAAGGTAATCAAGAGGCAATTGAAATATTCCATCAAATAGGAGATTACCTTGGTGTTGGAATTAATAATATTTCGAATATCTTTAATCCTGAATTAGTTATTATTGGAAACCGAATAGCTTATGCGAAAGATTGGTTAATGGAACCGTTAATGAATCGTATTAAAAGCCAAACATTATGGTTTCAACAACAAAACTTAGTTATTAACTTTTCCGAACTCTCAACCCACTCCACAGCCCTAGGAATCGCAGCATTCTCCGTAGAGAAATTTTTACTTACGATTTAATGAATAGTAAATCTTGTTTTATATAAATTGTAAAGCTTTCAAGGAAAATAAAACTTGGTCCTATCTCTGAGCAGTCAGTATACACGGAGCCTGTGGGAGGAAAGACATCGGTTAGACCCGCTGGTGCACCTGCGTCTGCATGTTACAATTCGTAGCAGGCTTCCTCAGCGCAAGGCTGCAGAAAAGTTTATTAAGTAGTAGCCTGGCTCACCAGCGCCCGTGGCAAAGAAGACACCGCGAGGGTTCTTTCAAGCGGATGTCGCACTTGTACTGTGAAGTGCAAAGTAGAAACTACGAGGTACCTTTGAGCGATGTCCCCCTGTACTGGAAGTGAAAGCGGAATGTATACAGGCTGAGGACCCCATTAGAAATTTTAAATATATATGTAAACGCATTCAATTTTAAAGGAGGAATAACATGACAACCATTAAAAACCCAATTTTAACCGGATTTAATCCAGATCCAAGTATTTGCCGAGCTGGAGAAGATTATTACATTGCCGTTTCCACATTTGAATGGTTTCCAGGTGTCGGAATCTATCATTCCAAAGACTTAAAAAATTGGAAACTAGTATCTAGACCTCTAAATCGACTAAGCCAACTGAACATGATGGGAAACCCTGACTCTGGTGGAATATGGGCACCTGCTCTTTCATATAGTGACGGGAAGTTCTGGCTTATCTATACCGATGTAAAGGTAACTGAAGGACAGTGGAAAGACTGTCATAACTATCTCGTAACCTGCGAAACTATTGATGGAGAATGGACTGAACCAATCCATATGAATAGCTCAGGATTTGATCCATCTTTATTCCATGATGACGATGGGAGAAAGTATTTTGTGAACATGGTTTGGGATCATCGAATTGGCCATCATAATTTTTACGGGATTGTATTACAGGAATATAGTGTGAAACAGCAAAAGTTAATTGGTCCATCCAAGGTTATTTTTAAAGGAACGGATATTAAATTAACCGAAGCACCTCACCTTTACAAGATGAACGGTTATTACTACTTATTAACCGCTGAAGGTGGAACAAAATATGACCACCAAGCAACGATAGCACGTTCTAAAGATTTATGGGGCCCATATGAAGTACATCCAGAAAACCCACTTATTACATCGTTCATGTATCCAAGAAATCCTTTGCAAAAAGCAGGACATGCATCTATGGTGCAAACCCATACCGATGAATGGTTTTTAGTACATTTAACTGGACGTCCTCTTCCTAGAGAAGGGCAACCATTATTAGACCCCAGAGGATTCTGCCCACTAGGTCGAGAAACGGCTATTCAGCGATTAGAGTGGCATGATAATTGGCCATATGTTGTTGGGGGGAATCAGCCTGCTTTAGAAATAGAAGGACCGAATATTCCAGAAGTGAAATGGGAACCAGATTATGAAGAAAAAGATGATTTTCATTCTGATATATTGAATTTACACTTCCAAAGCTTGCGCATTCCTTTAGGGGAAGATATCGCCTCCTTGAAAGACAATCCAGGGCATTTACGTCTTTACGGTAGAGAATCGCTTACTTCGAAATTTACGCAAAGCTTTATTGCAAGAAGATGGCAGCATTTTAAATTTACCGCAGAAACGAAGGTTGCTTTTCATCCAGATACATTCCAGCAAGCAGCAGGACTAGTAAACTATTACAACACACAAAACTGGACAACACTTACCTTTACGTGGAACGAGGAAAAAGGGCGAATTCTCGATATTCTGACATGTGATAATTTCACCTTTGGACAGCCCTTGAAAGGGAACGAAATTAACGTTCCTGATGGTGTGGAATATGTTTATCTAAGGGTTGATGTTAACACCCATCTTTATGCGTATTCCTATTCCTTTGACAGGGATACATGGGTGAAAATCCCACTATCCTTTGAATCTTACAAGCTATCAGATGATTATATTCAAGGTGGGGGATTCTTCACAGGAGCATTTGTCGGAATGCATTGTCAGGATACATCTGGTAGAAATAAGCATGCTGATTTTGATTATTTTATTTATAAGCCTGACAATTAATTCGGTTAATAAAAAGTATCCCTCCAGATAAAATTACCTGGAGGGATATTTTTTATGATTCTAATGTAGATGTGTCTCCAGTAGGTAGCCCTAGTTCCCAAGATTTAAGCAGACGACGCATGATTTTACCGCTTCGTGTCTTTGGAATCGAATCACGTACTTCAATCTCACGAGGTGCAGCATGTGCACTTAATCCCGTTTTCACAAATTGGCGAATATCCTCTAATAACTCATCCGATTCCTGATATCCAGGATTTAATGTGATGAATGCTTTAATAATTTCCCCACGCTGTGGATCTGGTTTACCGATAACACCAGCTTCGGCTACTGCAGGGTGTTCAATTAGCTTACTTTCTACTTCAAACGGACCTACACGCTCACCAGATGTATTAATGACATCATCTAAACGACCTTGGAACCAGAAGTAGCCATCTTCATCACGGTAAGCACTATCTCCTGATACATACCAGCCATTGATAAAGTAGCTATCATATTTACTAGGATTATTCCAAATCGCACGCATCATGGAAGGCCATCCTGCTTTAATCGCTAAATTACCCATTTGATTTGGAGGGATTTCATTCCCCTCATTATCGACAATCGATGCTTCAATACCTGGAATTGGTTTCCCCATCGAACCTGGGCGAATCTCCTCAGAAGGTAGATTCACAATTAATTGTGCACCCGTTTCGGTCATCCACCATGTATCATGAATACGTAAATCAAATGCCTTCAGTCCCCATGTCACCACTTCTGGGTTCAATGGTTCCCCAACACTCAAGACATGGCGCAGTGAAGAGAAATCATATTTTTTTACTAGGCCTTCACCAGCACTTACGAGCATACGTAATGCAGTAGGTGCCGTATACCAAACGGTTACGTTGTGTTTATCTAATGTTGAATACCAATCCTCTGGTGTAAAGCGGCCTCCACGAATAACATTGGTAACCCCATTTAGCCATGGTGCAAACACGCCATAACTGGTGCCTGTCACCCAACCAGGATCAGCTGTACACCAATATACATCGTCATCCTTTAAATCAAGTACCCATTGACCCGTTACATAGTGCTGAATCATCGCATTATGCACATGGTATACCCCTTTTGGCTTACCAGTAGATCCAGAGGTATAGTGAATTAACATTCCATCCTCTAAATCTACCCATTCGATATCAAAGCTTTCACTTGCTACTTCCATTTCCTCATAAAAATCGATATATTTATCGGATGGCTCACTACGATTACCAACTAAGATGATTTTCTCTAAGTCTGGTAAATCCTCTTGTGGTACACGTTCTAATAAATCAGGTGTCGTAATCAGCACTCTTGCCTCACTATCTTGAAGACGATCGCGAACCGCCTGTTCCATAAAGGCTTCAAATAATGGACCCGCAATTGCACCTGTCTTTAAAATTCCGAAAAAGCTTACATAGAACTCCGGGCTTCTTGGCATGAACAAAAATACCCGATCCCCTTTTTGAACATCGTATTTCTTAAGTACATTAGCAAATTGATTACTTTTTTTACTAATATCGGAAAAGGTTAAGGATTCCTCTCTCCCAGGCGCTGAGTATAAAAGTGCAACTTTATCTTTTTTCTCTGGGTTTTCCGCATGGCGATCAATTGCTTCATATGCAATATTCACTTTTCCTGTTTCATTCCACGAAAAGTGCTTATGCACATCTTCCCATTTGAAGGTAGATCGTAATTCATCATAGTTCTTTAAATTATAATTTCCTTCTCTTGCCGGTACACGTTGCATATCCATCCTTTATCACCTCATCTACAAAATTTGCAACCGATTACATTTCTTAAATTATGAAATATTTAAAATGTTTATTAGTATTTTAGAACATTTTGTGAATTTTTTAAAGTGTTTAGCACTAATTTGATAGAATTTTATATCAATTAGTGAAAAGAAGGGGCAATCCCCATAAAAAATCAGCGGCTTTCCGTAAATGTTCACTTATTTCGTATATAGTTCTAATTTACCATTATATTTTGTAAATAATGGTATTAATGGTATACTATATGTAGTTATTTGTTGTAAGCAGAATTGTGTTATTTTTTAGAAGTATATAAAATAACAATCCAATACTGATCTAATGTTTATGAACAAACTGACATAACTAATGAACATCTAATAGAATTATATGAATCTATTTAATTTAAGAGAAGTCAAAAAGGATCATATAATTATATGGTTGTTATCAACTATGTATTACATAGATGATATAAAAAAATAAAAAGGGGAAAAAAATATGAAAAAATTCTTGTTACTATTTGTAGCAATCCTACTAACTGTCACTTTAGTTGCTTGTACTGAGGATGAATCATCTTCAAGCGATAAGGGCAACCAAGATTCTGACACAAACGCCAGCGAAACTGAGAATAATTCTAGTGAACCGGAAGATGAGGAAGATTCTGATGAGCAAGAGTCTAGCGAATCACAAACCCTCTCTATTGGAGATACTGCCGAAGTTGATGGAATCAAATATACATTGAAAAGCGTATCACTTACAGAAGAACGCAACCAGTTCGCAGATACTGAACCAGCTATGGTTGTAAAAGTGGAATATGAAGTAGAAAATGGAAAAGAAGATGAGATTCCTGTTGGTGCAGATTTAGAAGTATATGATGGAACTGGCAACAAAATGGATTCTTACCCATTAGATAACTCAATGGGTAGTTTACAACCAGGAAAGAAAATGCAGGCTACTCAACACTTTGGAATTGAAGAAGGTCCTATTGAAATCTATTTTAAACCTTTGATTTCTTTTGAAGATCCAGCTATTTTCAGTGCTGATGTTGAATAATTAATATGGTGTGCTATTGAGCACACCATATTTTTTTATATAAAACGAACTTACATTCTTATACGCATTTAAAAGCTTTATAAGATGGAATTACTTAATTGACTTATAGCATCTATTCCTTGGCCACTTCTGATTTACTTCATAAAAAAATAGCAAGAGGTGAAATGGATTAACCTCTTGCTATTAATACGTTTTTACGAGTGCCCACGGCAGGATTCGAACCTGCGACACACGGTTTAGGAAACCGATGCTCTATCCCCTGAGCTACGAAGGCATATGGTTAGGAACATTCCTTATTATACAAAAATCCGTAATAAATTCAAAGTCCAAAATCTTAACCCCTATACCAAATTTTACTTTCTAATCCTTTAAATCGAGTATAGATAGCGCTTTTGTAGTATGATAAAATTAAAAGATATCTGTCTGATTTCATTTGATTGGGGGAACTAGAATGACAGAGGTCCCATTTATTGCAATAGAAGGACCAATTGGTATTGGTAAAACATCGTTAGCCAAACGACTATCAGATCATTTTAACTTCTATTTATTAAAAGAGATTGTAGAAGAAAATCCATTTCTAGGAAAATTTTACGACGACATCGATGAGTGGAGCTTTCAAACAGAAATGTTCTTTCTTTGCAATCGATTTAAACAACTAGAAGATATTGAAACAAAGTATTTGTCACAACGAAAACCTGTTGTTGCAGATTACCATATATCGAAAAATATGATTTTTGCCAAACGTACCTTACAAGCGGATAAATTTGAGAAGTACGAAAAAATTTATCATATCCTCACCGCAGACATGCCTGTTCCAAATATGATGATTTATTTACATGCAAGCTTGGATACCATCTTAAATAGGATCCAAATGCGCGGTAGAGAAATTGAGCAAAATATTAAGGCATCCTATTTAGCTCAGCTTGCAGAGGATTATGAAGCCTATATGAATGAATTTGAAGTGATGCACCCTGATATTCCAGTCATCCGTATCAATGGTGATGAAATGGATTTTGTTCAATACGAGGATGATTTAACGAAGATTATCGAGCAAGTACAAAAGCAATTGAAGTCTTTTGAAATAGTATCTAAATAATAACTTTTAACCTTTAATAAGAGGAGATTAACGATGAACTTACGCGAAAAATATCATATCCCAAATGATAGTATCATTACAATCGCTGGTACGGTTGGAGTAGGGAAATCTACGATGACAAAAGCATTAGCCAATGCATTAAACTTTAAAACATCCTTTGAAAAAGTGGATACTAATCCATACTTGGAAAAGTTCTATGCAGACTTCGAACGATGGAGCTTCCATCTACAAATTTATTTCTTAGCAGAACGTTTTAAGGAACAGAAGAAGATATTTGAATATGGTGGAGGTTTCATCCAGGACCGTTCGATTTATGAAGATACTGGAATCTTCGCCAAAATGCATTATGAAAATGGAACGATGTCAAAAACAGACTATGAAACATACACTAGCCTATTTGAATCCATGGTGATGACACCATACTTCCCACACCCAGATTTACTCATTTATTTAGAAGGTTCTTTTGAAGAGGTACTGAAACGAATTCAAGAGCGTGGGCGTGAAATGGAAAAGAGTACACCGATTTCTTACTGGGAAGAAATGTACAATCGCTATGAAAACTGGATCAATAACTTCAATGCTTGTCCTATCCTAAGAATTAACATATCGGACTATGATTTAATGGAAGATGATACTTCAATCGAACCAATTTTAGAGAAGATTGGCCATTTCATTCAGCAGTCAAGACGTTGGGAAACAAGAGAACTTATTAAATAAGCAAGACAAATGGTACATCCTAAGCGATGTATCATTTTTATTTGGAAAAAATTCTTATCTACTTTAAAACGGTATTAACCCATGCTTTGCAGTATAATAAAACTATCATGTGGGAAAGGAAGAAATGCCTTGCATACAGGAGAAAGTAATATTCAGAGCCTAAAAGAGATCCGTAAAGAATTAACTCGTTTTATGATGTCTTATAAATTTGGTCTCGATGAAATGGATACAAAAATACAAATTTTAAAAGAGGAATTTCAACATATACATGACTATAATCCAATTGAACATACGAAAACAAGATTAAAATCTCCAGAAAGTATTTTTAAGAAAATTACGAGAAAAAATATTGATTTTAATCTCGAATCTATTGAGCATGCTATACGGGATATTGCGGGAATTCGGATTGTTTGTTCCTTTATTTCCGATATATATAAAATTAGTGATTTATTGCAGAATCAAAAGGACGTTACAGTTGTAGAATGTAAGGATTATATCAAAAATCCAAAGCCTAATGGGTATCAAAGTCTTCATTTAATAGTTAAGATACCGGTTTACCTATCTGATCAAATGAAAGAGGTTTATGTTGAAATACAAATTAGAACGGTTGCGATGGATTTCTGGGCTAGTTTAGAACATAAGATTTTTTATAAATATAGTAAGAATGTTCCAGAAGATTTAACGAAGGAGTTAAAGTTTACCGCAACTGTAGCCTCTGAATTAGATTATCGGATGGAGAAGCTTCATAAAGAAATCAATAAGCTGAAGGAAAGCGAAGCGAATGAGTTTGATTTACTACATTCGGAGCTTAATAACGAGAAATATCATATCCCAATCGCCTTATTAGAATCATTTCTGGGGAAAGAATAGTGCAAAAACGAAAAAAACCGCTACAATATAGCGGTTTTTAATATCTCCAATATTTATGCGCTTTGTTTAAAATGGAGGAGGTAGAGGGATTCGAACCCCCGCGCGGTTTGACCCGCCTGTCGGTTTTCAAGACCGATCCCTTCAGCCAGACTTGGGTATACCTCCGTTAACGACAAATATTAATATACAGGATTTGATTTTTAATGTCAACATGATTATAACGTTTTTTTAACGAAACAAAAATAAAAGACTTTTCCAATTTGAGCAACAATTACTAAACGCATTGTAAAGGAGTTATGAAGCTGTTTAGGCAGTTTATTCTAGACATTTCCTCTCTAAAAGAGGAAGGATACCTACTAACCAGTAGGTATCGGAATCATCCTCCATTGCTAGATTTTCCTAACCTAGACAGCTCCAATCCATTTATCTAATAAACTCTACTCCACCCATATAAGGAACCAGCACTTCTGGCACTTTGACAGAACCGTCTTCTTGTTGGTAATTTTCTAAGATTGCTGCTATCGTACGGCCGATTGCAAGACCTGAACCATTTAAAGTATGAACGAATTCTGGCTTACCATTTGCTTCTCTTCTGAAACGAATGCCAGCGCGTCTTGCTTGGAAATCTTCAAAATTAGAGCAAGAAGAAATTTCACGGTAGGTATCTTGGCTAGGAATCCAAACCTCAAGATCATATTTCTTCGCAGCGGTAAAGCCTAAGTCACCAGTACACATGCTCATGACGCGATATGGTAATTGCAGTAGCTTGAGTACTTTTTCCGCATGTCCGGTTAGTTCCTCTAATGCTTCATAAGAGTCCTCTGGTTTAACAAATTGAACCAACTCTACTTTATTAAATTGGTGCTGACGGATTAGACCACGTGTATCACGACCAGCAGAACCCGCTTCAGAACGGAAGCTTCCACTAAACGCAACATACTTAGTCGGTAGGTCTTCTACACGAAGGATTTCTTCGCGATGATAGTTTGTCACCGGTACTTCAGCAGTTGGTACCATGAAATAATCCCAGCCTTCTAATTTAAACGCATCCTCTTCAAATTTAGGCAGCTGACCAGTTCCTGTCATGCTTGCACGATTGACGATGGTTGGAGGGAGCATTTCTACATAACCATGCTCATCGGCATGTAAATCCATCATAAAGCTCCATAATGCACGCTCTAGTCTAGCTCCAAGACCTTTATAGAATACAAAGCGGCTTCCAGTTACTTTTCCAGCTCGTTCAAAATCAAGAATATCTAAATTAGTTGCAATATCCCAGTGTGGTTGTGCTTCAAATTTAAATGCTGGTACTTCTCCCCATTTACGAGCTTCTATATTGTCATCTTCACTTTCACCGACTGGCACACTTTCATGTGGAATATTGGGAATAGATAGCATGATTGTTTGTAATGTTTCTTCAATCTCTCTTAATTCATCATCGTATTCTTTTATTTGGTCACCAACTTGACGCATTTCTTTAATCGCTTCATCAGCATCCTTTTTTTCCTTTTTCAGCTGTGAGATTTGCTTGGTTACTTCATTTCGTTTTGCTTTAAGTGCCTCCGTCTTGGTAATTAACTCACGACGACGTTCATCTAGTTCACCAAAGCGATCGAGCTCAGATAGGTCTTCACCGCGATGCTGCAGCTTTCCTTTTACTTCTTCAAAATTATTGCGTAAATACTTCATGTCTAACATTTACATTTCCTCCTTTTATAAATACAAAAAAACCCTCATCCCAAAAATAGGGACGAGAGTTTATATTCCCGCGTTGCCACCCTTGTTGAAGAGTAATCTCTTCCGGCTCTAATCGTGTTAACGGTACATAACCGGGTTTACTTACTATTATTTCGGTAAACCAGTTCAAGGATGGATTCACAGCAGATTTTCATCGATTCGCACCAACCATCGACTCTCTTTGGAAAATAATACTGTTACTATTTCCTATCATAACTTTTCTAAGTTCATTTTTTAGTTAATCATTATATTAGCTAATTTTTGTAAAAAGTGCAAGTTTTATTCTTAGACTGTTTTAGTTAACCATCATTCATTAAAAAAAATCACTCACCATAATTGATTATGACGAGTGAACATAATTACACATTATTATTTTTTAAGAAAACCAACCTTTAACCATATCGACAACAGAGGAGAAGATTCCGCTAAAGAAGTCACCAACTGCACCTAGTGCTAGCATGAACCAGTTGGATTTTTCAACTGCCTCGTCCGCGATTAAATCTACTGATAGATTAGTAGTATTCGTGATATATCCATAATCATTATCACCAGTAAATACTAGTTGTGCTGTACCGATTTTATCGCCTTTTTTAACTGGTGCTACTAATTCGCCATCTTCATTTAGCTTATCTTCATCGATGTTGTATTCTAATTTATACAGCTCTTCGTCTCCCTTTTTAATTGGAAGGGAGATTTCTTCACCGATGGAGACTGCTACTTGATCTTCTTTCCCTTTTGCTACAGGAATTGTTTCTTTATCCTTCAGCTGATAGCCAGCAGCAAATAGTTCTTTATTTTCAAATTGACTGAAACCGTAATCCATTAATCTAGCAGTCTGCTCAAATCGAGCTTCCTTACTATCTGTACGCATGACAACAGTAATCAATCTTCTTCCGTCACGTTCTGCTGTACCAGTAAACGTATAACCTGCTAGACCAGTGTAACCTGTCTTCAATCCATCGATTCCTTCATAGTAGAACTGCTTGAGATATGTTGCTTCATGTGGCAGCATCCAGTTCAAGTTCTCTACTTTATATCCTTCGAATTCAGTCTCGATTTGACTAGAAATATCCAGTGCGTGTGGATAATCATTAATTAAGTTATAAGCTAACAGTGCTAGAGAGCGAGCTGAAAGCATGTCTGTTCCGTTTGGATCCGTACCTTTTGGATAGTTATCTCCAAGCGAGCTATTATCTAATCCAGTAGAGTTAACAAATTGGAAATCAGGAAGGCCCATTTCTTCCGCCTTTTGATTCATTCGTTTTACAAATTCACCTTCAGAACCAGATACTAGTTCAGCAAGGGCAATGGTTGTCCCATTATCAGAGAAGATGGCCATTGCTTCATATAATTCCTTTACGGTATACGGTTTATCTTGTGTTAGACCAATACCGGAAAAATCAGGGTTAGCTGAGATGCTATATGCGTAATCACTAATTTGTGTTGTTGTTTCCCATGTGATTTCCCCATTTTCAATCGCTTCCAAAACAAGATATTCTGTCATAATCTTTGTCATACTTGCTGGTGGAAGGGCAATATCAGGGTCTTTGGCATAAAGAACTTTCCCTGTATCCGCATCAACTAAAATAGCTGATTCAGCATCTAATTCTAATTCTTGAGCTTGTATATTCGTAGGTTGTGCTATAAATGATGTCATGGCTACTAGAATTGCTAGAGACACCATTAATAATTTTGAATAGATCTGTTTCAATGTTGTGACCTCCACCCTATATTTCAATGCTTTTATTTTTATAGAACACCTTTCCTATTTTATCATAAATTTAGCTATTATATAAACCCTCATCTCGCTTATTCTGTCGTAAATAGGTAGTTTTACTTATGCGTAATTTTTACCAATTACTAGAGTTACTGGCTTATGCTTTTAGTAACATAATGAGAAATGCGCAGGGTACCCAAAGAGACCGCTTTGATTACATACTTTCCTATCCCCAAAAGAAAAAACCGAACTTAATTGAATTCTAAGAAAGAATTACAATATCAGTTTGGTTTTTTCATAGGTACGATTATTTTTCAGCCTATTCCCTTCAAAAATTACCCTTTCAAGGAATAATTCGGTGCTTCTTTTGTAATTTGAACATCATGTGGGTGACTCTCTGTTAGGCCAGCATTCGTAATTCGGATGAATTGTCCTTCATTGCGTAGTTGGTCTATTGTCGGTGTTCCACAATAACCCATACCCGAACGTAATCCGCCTAGTAATTGATGAATGGTATCTGCAAGTGGTCCTTTATAGGCCACTCTTCCTTCAATGCCCTCTGGTACTAGTTTTTTCGCATCGGCAGATTCTTGGAAGTAACGATCCTTCGAGCCTGCTTTCATCGCGCCTACAGATCCCATACCACGGTATACTTTATATCTTCTACCTTGATAGATTTCCGTTTCACCAGGGCTTTCAGATACCCCTGCAAACATACTTCCAAGCATTACCGCATGTGCTCCTGCTGCAATAGCCTTTGTAATATCACCAGAATATTTAATTCCACCATCTGCAATGACTGGAACACCATATTCTGCCGCTGCTTCTGCACAATCATAAACTGCTGTAATCTGAGGAACGCCAACACCGGCAACAACTCTTGTCGTACAAATCGATCCAGGACCAATTCCAACTTTTACAATGGTTGCACCTGCTTCAATTAATGCTTTCGTTCCTTCTGCTGTTGCAACATTCCCCGCAATAATATCCAGTTCTGGATAAGCATTTCGGATTTTTCTCAATTGATCTAATACACCTTGAGAATGACCATGTGCTGTATCGATAACTACGACATCCACACCAGCCTGAACTAGTGCTTCGATTCGTTTCACGGAATCTCCTGTAACCCCTACAGCTGCACCTACTAATAAACGACCTTGTGCATCCTTAGCAGCGTTTGGAAACTCAATTACTTTTTCAATATCTTTAATGGTAATTAATCCTTTTAAAATACCATGTTCATCTACTAAGGGTAATTTTTCAATTTTATATTGCTGAAGGATTTTTCCAGCTTCATCTAATGTCGTTCCAACTGAAGCAGTTACGAGGTTTTCACTAGTCATGACCTCAGAAATTTTAATAGAGTAGTCTTGGATAAAACGTAAATCACGGTTCGTAATGATACCAACAAGCTTCTGCTCTGTTTCATTATTGACTACCGGTACACCGGAAATGCGATATTTCCCCATTAAATGTTCTGCGTCAAATACTTGATGATCTGGTGTTAGGAAGAATGGATTGGTTATAACACCACTTTCAGAGCGTTTTACACGATCAACTTGTTCTGCTTGCTCTTCAATCGACATGTTCTTATGAATGATTCCTAAGCCACCCTGTCTAGCCATTGCAATCGCCATTGTTGCTTCGGTCACGGTATCCATTCCAGCACTAATTAAAGGCGCATTTAGCTTGATATTCTTACTTAAAACCGTACTGACATCTACCTCACGTGGTAGAACCTCTGACTTAGCAGGAATTAATAGAACATCATCAAACGTTAATCCTTCTTTCTGAAACTTATCCTTTCTCATATAAAATCCTCCTTCAATTTAGTAGTGAAAACAAAGGTAAAAGAATATTATATCTATCTCTGGGAAAGCTAATACGTATATCTATTGTTATATACAATACGCCAACCGAATCATAATTTCAATAAGAGATTGCTGGTAATTTAATGTTCATATTTTCAAATTTTTCTATCAAAAAAGAGGAAGTATTTTATGCGTTTTTCGGAAGATATTCAGTCGTTTTACACCTATTTACAATCACAGCAAACCGCCCAGAAATATTTATATCACTGCTACCTGCAATTAGAAGATGTCGATGCCGAGCGGAAAAGCTACGAAAATTGTAATGTCTTTATGTATTGCTTAAACCATGGAAAAGAATATTATCGTGCAGGTGAACAACTTGATTTAGTTTTAAAACCTGTCATGTTTTTTTATGGGATGGCCCATCTATTAAAAGCATGCTTACTAACGAAAAGACCGGATTATCCTGAATCTACCTCTGTGCTAGCACACGGTGTATCAGCAAGAAAGCGGAAAAAGAAGGACTATAGCTTTTTAGAAGATGAGGTTAAGCTACAGCATAAAGGATTATTTCCATACTTTTCACAGCATCTCTTCGGCATCAAACAGCTGCCGTTTGAAAAAATTACGATGAGAAGTTTATTTAGCCTTATTCCAGAGCTAATCACTTACTTTGCGTTAGAACAGGATCAAAGCTTGATCCCAATTGGGAAAAGGGGGGATAGATTAATCCGTATCCCAAAAGAAGTTTGCGATCATTATCATATGACAGAAAATGCGTTAATCAAACGGATGAAAGATTATCTGTCTTTCCAGGAAAGCCAGATAGATTCCGAATCGATTACGATCCACTTAACAGATACCCTTATCCAAACCGTAAGCCCTTTTCAAATGGACCTGGATGGCATGATCTATCTCCCTACTGATCGACAACTCTTTTTTCCACTATCGGAAATAATGGTACACTATTTGCTTTTATACAATCTTAGTATGCTATCCCGTTATGAAGCAGAATGGTGGGGAGAATTATTAGCAACGAAGCCGGATGCGGATTATCCATTCATCTCAAGCTTTTTAACGATTACCCAAAAGAAGATTCCACTCTTAATTGGAGAATATCTTCATAAGAAAATAGAGGGGCAGTAAGCTGCTCCCTCTATACTATTTCCTTAATATGCAAATTATGATGATTGCTTAACGTAATGATTTCTCCATTGTCTAATCGAATAATCGGTCTAGTAGGTTGTTTCTGATCAATAAAGACAATCTCTCCAACCTGCTCATTCGATAACACAATTCTCGTTCCAATAGAAAAATTAGCAATAGCATCGACGAAGACTTGAACAACGCGATGATCTAGCTTGCTAAATTGATCCTGTTGTAATGCTTCAATCACTTTAAATGGTGATTGCTTCTTTCGATATATCCGCTCACTTGTCATCGCATGGTAAATATCACATACGGCAATAATTCTAGCAAATCCGTGAATTTTGTCTTGTGATAAGCCTAAAGGGTATCCACTTCCATCTATTCGCTCATGGTGCTGAAGAACTGCTAATTTAACGGTATAAGGGAATGTTGAAATCTGTTCCAACATACGATAGGAGTAGGTTGGATGTTTTCGCATTTCTTTGATTTCCTCTTTCGTCAATTCGCCTTCTTTATGGATGGAATAGGTATCTAATTTTGCCATACCAGCATCGCATAATAACCCAGCCATCCCGATTTGATACCATTCCCCTTTTTGATATCCCATCTTCTTGCCTAAATAAGCACTAAGAATGGACACAGAGACACTGTGGTGGAAAAAATAATCCTTTTTATTCGCATACTGATGGAGGGTGTATATTTCGGAACCAATATCGTCCATTCGGTCAATTAACGGTAAAATTAGATTACGAACTGCCAAGCTATCAATAGGGATACTGTTACACCAAGAATGATACAGCTTTTTGTATTCCGCTACGACATGCAGATAATGTTCTTTAAATGATAACTGTGGTGCGAGGTGGTTTGATGTTGGGCTAGGTGATTCCACTTTTTCATCTGTGGTCTTGGGCTTAAATGGTGTACCATCCTTTAGCCGTTCCGAAACATCAACCTGTTTAATTAAAAATTTATGTAATATCTTAATATGCTTTTCATCTAATACGGTATTTTGGGGGATAATTGGACGGTTTGTTTTCCCTCTAACTTCACGTAAGAGAACACAACCAGGAACTATTTGAGTTGGTGTAACACGCATGTTATTCCCTCCCTTTGATGAATATTGGTGACGAAGGAAATTAATTTCTTCGTCACCTCATTTTTATCTATTATTCATCTTCTGAACTAGTTTCTCCTGAAACATTTGATTCTTCTTCATTAGGAGCCTCTAAATCTTCTTCATCCTTATCAATCTTCGCTACCGTCGCTACTTCTTCGCCTTCTTGTAAACGGATTAGACGAACACCGCGTGTGTTTCTTCCTGTTTGTGATATTCCTTCTACTGGAATACGGATTAACACACCAGCTGCTGTAATTAACATAATATCTTCATCACCTGTAACCGCTTGTACAGAGACAATATGACCAGTTTCTTCTGATATTTTCGCTGTGAAGATCCCTTTACCACCACGATTGGTAATACGGTATTGGTCTTCTGGTGTACGTTTTCCGATACCCTTATTCGTAACATGCAGAATTTGTAAGCCTTCTTCTAGTATTTCCATCGACACTACTTCATCATCGTCACGTAAGGAGATACCACGAACACCTGTAGCAGTTCTACCCATTAGTCTTACCTGATCTTCAGGGAAGCGAATTAAATAGCCTTCCTTCGTAGCAATCATAATATCCTTCGTTCCATCTGTTAAACGGACGGAGATTAGCTCGTCATCATCACGTAAACCAAGTGCGATTAGACCGCCTTTACGAATATTAGCAAATTGCGATAGGCTAGTCCGTTTTGAAATCCCTTGCTTCGTCGTGAAGAAGAAGTTTAGGTCCTCACTAAATTCACTAACAGAGATGACCGCATTAATCCATTCTTCTTTTTCAATTTGAAGGAGGTTAATAATTGGTAATCCTTTTGCAGTTCGGCTATATTCCGGAATTTCGTATCCTTTTACCTTGTATACCTTCCCTTTATTCGTAAAGAATAAAATCGTATCGTGGGTGGATGTTGATACAAGATGCTCCACAAAGTCATCTTCATTTGTACCCATTCCCTGAATTCCACGGCCACCACGCTTTTGAACACGGTAGGTGGAAGAAGGTAGACGTTTAATATAGCCTTTATGGGTTAGGGTAATCACGATATTTTCTTCAGGAATTAAATCTTCATCCTCAAAGAAATCAGAGCCACCAACGGTAATTTCGGTTCGGCGATCATCACCGTATTTCTCTTTGATTTCGGTTAGTTCTTCACGGATGATTTCTAATACTTTTTCTTCATCCGCTAGAACAGCCCTTAATTCTTGAATAAGCTTTTGTAACTCATTGTATTCATTTTCTATCTTTTCACGCTCTAAACCAGTTAAGCGTTGTAATCGCATGTCTAGGATTGCTTGTGCTTGTTTTTCAGTTAAGCTAAAGCGTGTCATTAAGCCTTCACGAGCTACATCTGCCGTTTTGGAATTACGGATTAAAGCAATCACTTCATCCAAATGATCTAAGGCAATACGTAGACCTTCTAAAATATGAGCTCTTGCTTCTGCTTTTCGTAATTCAAATTCCGTACGACGTCGAATGATTACTTTTTGATGGTCTAAATAATGAATGAGGCATTCTTTAATATTTAGTACCTTTGGAATACCGTTTACAAGTGCTAATGTATTGACCCCAAATGTAGTTTGTAATGACGTATATTTGTAAAGGTTGTTTAGTAATACATTCGCATTGACATCACGACGTAACTCCATCACAATACGCATACCATTACGATCGGATTCATCACGTAGGTCGGTAATTCCTTCAATTCGCTTATCACGAACTAACTCAGCAATTTTTTCAATTAGCTTCGCTTTATTTACTTGGTATGGTAGCTCTGTTACGAGAATAGTCGATTTACCATTTGCTTGTTCTTCTATTTCCACTTTAGCGCGAACAGTAACCGAGCCTTTACCAGTTTCATAGGCTCTACGAATACCACTTCTGCCTAAAATAATCCCTGCAGTAGGGAAGTCCGGTCCTGGTAAGTAATTTTCCATAATGTCATCAATGGTGATTTCTGGATCCTTACTCACGGCTAAAACGGCATCAATCGTTTCGCCTAGATTATGTGGCGGAATATTAGTAGCCATCCCAACGGCAATCCCTGATGCTCCATTAACTAATAGGTTTGGAAAACGGGAAGGGAAGACTGCTGGCTCTCGTTCGGAACCATCATAGTTATCTTGATAATCAATGGTGTCTTTATTAATATCACGCAGTAGCTCCATCGATATCTTTGACATTCTCGCCTCTGTATAACGCATTGCAGCAGCTGAGTCGCCATCGACAGAACCGAAGTTACCATGTCCATCCACTAATGGGTAACGATAACTAAATGGCTGTGCCATACGTACCATCGCTTCGTAAACAGCAGAGTCACCATGCGGGTGATACTTACCGATTACTTCCCCAACAATACGTGCAGATTTTTTATATGCTTTATCGGAATGCATTCCTAGATCATTCATCGCATATAATATTCTTCGGTGTACAGGCTTCATTCCATCACGTACATCAGGCAATGCACGTGCAACAATTACACTCATCGCATAATCTAAAAAGGATGTCCGCACTTCTTGGCTTATATTTATTTCTTTTACGCTTTGACGTTCCTGATCCGCCATCGATTAAAAACCTCCTGATAATGTCTAGACCATCTATATCGTTTTAGACATTTATGGAAACCGAATGAATCGGTTTCCGAATTCTATTACATTTTATTTAGCTAGCTTAAATATCCAAGTTTTTCACGTATTGAGCATTCTCTTCAATGAATTGACGTCTAGGTTCTACTTTATCACCCATCAACATATCAAATACCTGATCCGCTTCAATCGCGTCTTTTAACTCCACCTGTAGCAAGGTACGGTTGTTTGGATCCATCGTTGTTTCCCAAAGTTGTTCGGCATTCATCTCACCAAGACCTTTGTAACGTTGGATACCAGGTTTTGGCACCTCTGGTAATTCTCTTAAAATCCTATCCATCTCAGCATCATTATACGCATAATGTACAGCCTTACCTTGTTGGACCTTATAAAGAGGTGGTTGGGCGATATAAATATAGCCATGTTCAATTAATGGACGCATAAAACGGTAGAAAAATGTTAATAGTAATGTTCGTATATGTGCACCATCAACATCGGCATCGGTCATAATGACGATTTTTTGATATCTTGCTTTTGTTATATCAAAGTCATCGCCAATACCGGTTCCCATCGCTGTAATCATAGAACGTACTTCCAGATTAGATAAAATACGGTCTAAACGCGCTTTTTCCACGTTTAAGATTTTACCTCGTAACGGTAAAATTGCTTGGAAATGTCTATCTCTACCTTGTTTTGCAGATCCACCCGCAGAGTCACCCTCTACGATATATAGTTCACTAATGGAAGCATCCTTCGATGAACAGTCAGCAAGCTTACCTGGTAAATTCGAAATTTCAAGGGCACTTTTTCTTCTCGTTAGATCACGTGCTTTTTTCGCAGCAGCACGTGCACGGGAAGCCATTAATCCTTTTTCTACAATGGTTTTACCAACGGAAGGATTTTCAAGTAAAAACGTAGAAAATAACTCACTAAAGATCGAGTCTGTAATCGCACGAACCTCGCTATTTCCTAGCTTCGTTTTCGTTTGCCCTTCAAACTGTGGATCTGGGTGTTTAACTGAAACGATTGCTGTAATTCCTTCTCGTACGTCATCCCCAGTTAAATTAGGCTCACTTTCCTTCATAAGACCATTTTTTCGAGCATAATCATTAATGACACGGGTTAAGCCTGTCTTAAATCCAGACTCATGTGTACCGCCTTCATACGTATGAATATTATTCGCAAAAGAGTAAATGCTGCTATTAAAGCCTTCGTTGTATTGAACCGATACTTCAACACTTATCCCTTGATCTTCACCTTCTGCATAGAAAGGCTCATGTAGTACCTCTTTATTACGGTTGATATATTCCACATACTCACTAATACCACCCTCATAATGGAAGGACTGTGGCTCTTCTCCCGTACGTTTGTCCTCAATGGTGATACGAATACCTTTATTCAAGAAAGCAAGCTCACGTACACGTTGTACGAGCGTATCTAAATCATACGTAGTCGTTTCTGTAAAGATTTCTGGGTCTGGTTTAAAGTGTGTGGTCGTACCAGTGTGATCGGTCTCCCCAACTATCTGAAGTTCATTTGTCGGTACACCACGTTCAAATCCGATATAGTGAATTTTCCCATCACGATGGACATATACTTCTAATTTAGTTGATAGTGCATTTACTACGGAAGCACCTACACCATGAAGTCCACCAGACACTTTATAGCCGCCACCGCCGAATTTACCACCGGCATGGAGGACAGTCATGATGACTTCAACTGCTGGTTTACCTGTCTTTTTTTGAATATCGACTGGAATTCCACGACCATTATCTTTCACTGTAATACTGTTATCCTCTTCGATAATGACTTGGATATGATCACAATAGCCTGCTAATGCTTCATCAATACTGTTATCAACGATTTCCCAAACTAAGTGATGTAGTCCCTTTACACTTGTAGAACCAATATACATCCCTGGTCTTTTTCGTACTGCTTCTAAACCTTCTAATACTTGTATCTGGTCGGCATTATACGACTGATCTGCTTTTACGTTTTCTTCCATTGCTTTTTCCACCTACATTCTAATTATTCAAGCTCTAGATCCTCTGAATAATCATCGAGTTTACTGATAGTTGATTTAATACTTGCCCGCTTTTTTAATGTTGCAACAGACAATGTACTCAAATACAACTGATTATTCGTGATAACGACTGACTTTGCACCTTCCTTAGGTCCAATAATATGTTTTTGGTTAGCTGTTATCATCTCGTCCATGATTGTTGATGACGAAATAATATTATGGTCAACAATGGAAATAATATCGCTTGACCGGATAACATTGCCATTTCCAATATGAATAAACAATTTCTATTCCCCCAACAAGTCACCTATTGTCATTACCTAGTGACTGTTCCATTATGGACCCTGAAAATATCTGCTTTCTCCAAGGTTTCGTGATGAATGCCATCAACACTAGTTGTCGAAACAAAGGTTTGAACCTTACCTTGAATGGTATTTAGAAGATGCGATTGCCTAAAGTCATCTAATTCACTTAGGACATCGTCCAGTAGTAGGATTGGATATTCTCCTACTTCGCTATATATAAGATCGATTTCAGCAAGCTTTAAAGACAATGCGGTTGTCCGCTGCTGACCTTGTGACCCATAGGTTTGAACATTTTTTCCGTTCACATAAAAAAGGATGTCATCCCGATGTGGTCCTAAAAGCGTTGTTCCACGTTCAATCTCTTTTTCTATAATTTGATTAAATTTATCTTGATAACTACTTTCTATTTTCTCCTTAGATGCGCCTTCTAATACTTCAATTGATGGTGAATAAACAATCTCTAACTCTTCTAGTTCATGACTTATTCCATGATGAATTGGCTTTGCCCATTTTCTTAATAGCTCAATAAAGGCAAAGCGTCTTTCTAAAATCGTACTGGCATGCTCTATTAGTTGCTCGGTTAGAATACCAAGCATCACCCGATCCATACTTCGATCTCGCTGCATTTGCTTCAACAAATGATTCCGCTGCTTGAGTACTTTTTGAAATTGTCCAAGGTGATAGATATATCGTGGCTGGATTTGCCCCAGTTCCATATCGATAAATCTTCTACGAATTTGTGGAGGTCCTTTTACGAGTGTCAAGTCTTCAGGGGCGAACATGACGACGTTTAAGTTACCAATATAATCACTTAATCTTCTTTGCTCTAAGTGATTCAACTTAGCTTTTTTGCCTTTGGCAGAGATGACGATCTCAAGTGGAATCGACTGATTTCGTTTTTTTACTCTACCTTCTATTTTAGCATACTCTGTATCCCAACGGATTAATTCTTTTTCTTTTGGTGTTCGGTGGGATTTCGTAAAGGCGAGAAGGTAGATGGATTCCATCAGGTTGGTTTTCCCTTGCGCATTTTCACCTATGATGACATTTACTTTATTGGCAAAGCTAAGCTCTAATTTTTGGTAATTTCTATAATTGTTTAGTATTATTTCTTCAATATGCATGTAGATTCCTCATTTAGGAACTAATCTTTCTTAACCACAATAAAAGACCCAGCACCCTCAATTTCTACAACATCATTCGGGTAAAGCTTTCTTCCTCGACGTTGTTCTCTTTCCCCATTGACAATTGCACCTTGATCTTGTAAAAATGTTTTTACCATACCACCAGATTCTAATATGTTGGTCAGTTTTACAAATTGGCCAAGGGTGATATATTCCGTATTAATTTCAATTTCTGTATGCAAGTTGATCACCAGTTTCTCATTGTTTATTTGAAATCATCGCTTATTATCATTTTACTAAAGTTTTTGCTTTAAGGAAAGGTATGCCCCTTAAATTATAATTAAAACGGTTATATAGGCTTATAAATGCTTTTATGTGCATGAAAAAATGGCTTTTATCATTCATTTTGGTGATAAAAGCCATTTTTTATTCTAGCCAGAACCACAGCCGGCATACACAACTCTTTCTAACGGGTTGCCCATAAACCCTTTTTGCTACTTCTTAAGGGGTGTCATGGAGGTTCATTAATCCCGCGGAGCCTTCGTGTATGCCGACCGTTCCGTTTCATTATGATTATTTTCCAAAGAGTACTTTATATCCTTACAATGGAAACACTTTTCCTCTAAACCGTCCTTATACATTGATAGAGTGTTTAGGATCCTAGTGCTTCAATAGGAAATTTACCAAAACTAAACTTTATGAAAAAATAATTATCCACATGTTAATAAGTTCGTACTGGCAAGATTAATTGGATCATGGCTGGATCGTTGATAGGGCGGATGATGAATGGTCTCATTGCCCCAGTGAAGTCTACCATCACTTCATCAACATCCATTACTTTTAGTGCATCTAGCATATATTTAGAGCTAAACGAAATCTTCAGTTCTTCTCCTTCGATGGATTGTACGGTCAGTTCTTCCGATACATGTCCAACTTCAGGGGAATTACTTGTGATTTCTACAATATTTTGATCTAAAGTAGATAATTTTACGACGTTATTTCGTTCCTCACGTGCTAGTAAAGAAGCACGATCAATACTAGAAATTAAGTCTTTTGTTTTAACTTGTAGAACGGTTTTACTTTGTTCAGGAATTAATCGAGAAGTCTCTGGATAGTTACCGTCAAGGATTCTCGATAGGAAGTTTAAGTGTTTCGTTCTAAATAAGATTTGGTTATTTGTTACACTAATTTCTACCATTTCTTCCGAGTCATCTAGAATTTTATTTAATTCATTTAAACTTTTTCCTGGTACGACGATGCTTTCGAATTGAACCTTTGTTGAATTAACAGGAACTTCTCTAGATGCTAATCGGTGACTATCTGTTGCGGTAAAGGATAATTTATTATCGACAAGTGATAAATTGACACCAGTTAGAATTGGTCTAGTTTCCATGGATGAAACTGCAAATACAGTTTGTTTAATTAAGCTTTTTAATAAATCAGTAGGTAGTTCAAAGCTATCATCTGTTTGTAATTTTGGTAATTGAGGGTACTCTTCTGCATCTTGACCATTTAGATGGAATTCTGCTTTACCAGAACGAATTGTGACGCTAAGATTCTCATCCGCTTCAATTTCTACATGTTGTTCAGGTAATTTCCGTACAATATCAGGGAAGTATTTCGCATGTAATACAATACTTCCTTCTTCAATATTTTCTACATTAACCATTCCTTCTTCTTCAGCTGGAATATAAGATTCAATCGAAATATCGGAGTCACTACCAGTTAACGTAATGCCATGAGATTTCGCCTCAATTTTCATTCCAGTTAAAATTGGAATCGCTGTTCTTGAAGATATGGCTTTCATTACATCTTGAACACTATCGATTAATTGATCACGTTGAATCGTAAATTTCATGAAAAAATCCTCCAATGGATGGTTCTATATATATTTATTTTTATTATAAAAAGATAGTAATAATAGTAATAAGGGCTGTGATTATGTGGATAACCCGTTTGAACCTAGATAGAATATAGTTATCCACATGTGAATAAACTGTTTGTAACTGTGTATGTGTTATCCACGCTATAAACAGGGGATAACATCTTAAAGAGCGTGTAATTGTTGTTTAATTTCTTCGATCTCTTTTGCAAAAAGAGAATCCTTATCTAACATGCCTGCTATTTTTTCATGGGCATGGATGACAGTTGTATGATCACGACCGCCAAATTCTTCCCCGATTTTAGGTAAGGAATAATCTGTTAGTTCTCTAGATAAATACATCGCAATTTGTCGTGGAAAGGCAATGGACTTTGTACGTTTCTTAGCCAAAAAGTCCTCTTTTTTGACATTATATTTCTCACCAACCACTTCCATAATCGTAGCAATTGTAATCACTCGTGGTTTATTGTTAGGAATTATATCTTTTAATGCATCTGCTGCTAATGCCGCATCAATATCTTGATTAACAAGTGATGAATATGCCACAACGCGAATTAATGCCCCTTCAAGCTCACGAATATTCGTATCAATTTGATTAGCAATATAGAGCATGACTTCATTTGGGATATCAAGACCTTCAGCCTTAGCCTTTTTCGTTAAAATGGCGATCCTGGTTTCCAAGTCAGGAGGGGTGATATCCGTTATAAGTCCCCATTCAAATCGAGAACGAAGGCGATCTTCCAGTGTTGGTATTTCCTTTGGTGGCCGGTCACTAGAAATAATAATTTGTTTATTTGCTTCATGAAGCGCATTAAAGGTATGGAAAAATTCTTCCTGGGTTGACTCTTTTCCAGCAATAAATTGGATGTCGTCGATTAGCAATACATCAACATTACGGTATTTATTACGGAAGTTAGTCGTTTTGTTTTCCATAATGGCGTCGATAAATTCATTCGTGAACTTTTCAGACGAAATATATACCACCTTGGCATCTTTATTATGTTCTAGTACATAGTGGCCAATCGCATGCATTAAGTGGGTTTTCCCCAAACCAACGCCACCATAAATAAATAATGGGTTGTAAGCTTTAGCAGGTGCTTCGGCAACAGCTAAGGATGCTGCATGCGCAAAACGGTTTCCCGATCCAATTACAAATGTATCAAATGTATATTTAGGATTTAACATCGTTTTTCCGTCATGGGTATCATGAACATTTGCTTTTGGCTTTGGTTTCTGCTTTATTTCTTCTTCTATGACAGTATCTAGAATAATAATTTTTATATTAAGCTTTGACCCTGTTACTTCTAGTAAAACCTTTTGAATTAGCTGGGAGTATTGTTCTTCTAACCAATCTCTAGCAAATTCGGTTGGAGCAGATATCGTTAGCGTATTTCCTTCTAAATTCTCTGCTTTCGTCTCCTTTAACCATGTATCAAAGCTAGGTTTACTGATTTTTTCCTCTATCTTTTCAAGAGTAGCATTCCATAAATCATGGATATTTTCCAATTCGTTCCCCCCTTTCAAATAACGATAATAGATTAGCCTAAATTAAGAATAAAAAACCTCTCTCAATCTTTTCCGCATATTTTAAAAAGATGCTTCATAATATTTTAAAAAGATGCTTCATAAGATGGAAAGGTACATACTCTATTATTTTTTTCGCAGATAGAACAAGGTTAAACTATTTCCAGCTTGCAATAGAAAAACAATCCCATTTGCTATTAAAATGTGACGTTTTCTAACTATAACTACAAAAAATAGTTACATGTGGTTGTGGATAATTTACATTATACAGTACAAGTACGGAAAAGAGTTATTCGCAGATTATATAAATTTGTGGATAAGGTTAAAAACAGATTGTGAATAATTGTCCACAGGATATCCACAAATTGTGTATAAGTTTTACTAGAGAAATACTTATTAACATGTTAAAACACAACTATAATATCAAAAAAAAGCAAGCTCTGCAATGGTTTTTCGACACTTATCCACAATATCTAGTGGTTGTAGACATTTTTTATTCACACCACTATATTTTGTGATTATCTTGTCGACAAATGTTGTGGATAGAAAATTGGGCGTAAAAATTCATGAACAAGGTGTGTGGATAAGTGTTTTTTGTTGTAAAAGGGGGAATAAGTATCGTACTTGTTTGTGAAAGAAATGAAATCGGGATTGTTAAAAGAGGAATAAATGTAAGTTTTTCTGAAAATGCAAGTTGACGTTGGTGGATTTTTTCAGTATAATTGCATGGATGTCTATTGGATTAGATTTTGTTTTGGAGAAATAAGATCCCTCGGGGAGGTGCAACATAAATGAAAAGAACGTTTCAACCAAATAACCGTAAGCGTAAAAAGGTACATGGCTTTCGCGCACGTATGAGCACTAAAAACGGTCGTAAAGTTTTAGCTCGTCGTCGTCGTAAAGGAAGAAAAGTATTATCTGCATAGGCCACTGAAGCGTCAGTGGTCTTTTTTACGCTAGAGAGAGAATGAACGGTGTAAAACGGAATTCTAAATTGGATAGAATAAACTTTAAAGCAGTGGTTCACAATGGATATAGACCCACCTGCTTTTTTACATAAAGAACAGGGGAACTTGGCTTTTTTAGTGTTAGGTGATGAGTGATGAAGAAAGAATATCGGGTGAAGGACAATAAAGATTTTCAAGCTATTTTTAAAAAGGGAAAATCTTTTGCGAATCGACAGTTGGTTATCTATTATATGAAGAAAAAGGATCAGGAACATTTTCGAATTGGCTTATCTGTAGGAAAAAAGATTGGGAATGCGGTAGTACGGAACCGGATTAAACGTTATTTACGTCAAGCATTTCATGAGCTAGAAAATGATATTGAAGCTTCCTATGATATGATTATCATTGCGAGGCAGCCAACTAAGGCGATGGATTTTTTTGAGATAAAGAAAAGCTTAACGCACTTATTGTCGAAAGAAAGACTATTAAAGCGTAGGTAATGTGTTAGATTAAGATAGAATCTAATGCTCGTTTATTGTAAAATATGTGTTATAAAAGTTTATGATAGATGTAAGCGATTTTTTTGTTGGACTAGTTAGGAGGAGCAGAAGTTGCGTAAGAAGATATTTTTTATAGCAATACTAATTGGATTGCTAGTAGTATTATCTGGTTGTACAGAAATAGATCAGCCAATTACAGAGGAAAGTGAAGGAATATGGAATAGTTATTTTGTTTATCCGTTATCATGGTTAATTATGTATTTTGCTGATTTATTTAACGAGAACTATGGATTAGGAATTATTTTAGTGACAGTAATTATTCGTACCTTATTACTTCCACTAAATATTAAGCAATTAAAAAGTTCTAAAGCAATGCAAGATATTCAACCGGCTTTAAAGGAATTACAAGCGAAATATAGCTCAAAAGATGCGAATACACAGCAGAAATTACAGCAGGAAACGATGGCACTATTTCAAAAGCATGGTGTTAACCCACTAGCAGGTTGTTTACCAATCTTTATTCAAATGCCAATCTTACTTGGTATTTATCATGCGATTATGCGTACTGAGGCAATTGGTGGGCATACATTCCTTTGGTTCCCATTGGATCAAGTGGATTATGTATTACCGATTATTGCTGGTTTAACAACATTCTTACAGCAAAAACTAATGATGGCAGGAAGCCCTGCAGCAGCAAACCCACAAATGACGGTTATGCTTTATATGATGCCGATCATGATTACGGTATTTGCATTCTTCTTCCCAGCTGCACTAGCACTTTACTGGGTAATCGGTAACTTATTCATGATTGCACAAACCATTTTCATTCGTAAGCCAATGATGAAGGATACGAATTCTGGGGGAGACAAAAAGTGAGAGAAGTAACTGCTACTGGACAAACAGTTGACGAAGCGGTCCAATCAGCATTAGAGCAGTTAAACACATCTAGGGACCAAGTAGAAGTGGATATTATTGATGAGGGGAAAAGAGGAATTCTAGGTGTATTCGGTGCTAAGCGTGCCATTGTAAAGGTGAGGCTTGCTAAGAATCCAATACAAGAAGCTGAAAAATTCATCCTTAATGTTGTGAAAAATATGAATGTAGAAGTGGATATTACCACTACTGTTGATGGGAACCATGTTAATTTTGATTTAAGTGGAGAGAAAATTGCTCTCTTAATCGGAAAACGTGGACAAACCTTGAATGCATTACAATATTTAACACATTTAGTCATCAATAAAGAAGGCAATCAGTACTATACGGTTACATTAGATGCGGAAGGCTACCGCGGGCGCCGTAAGGAAACTCTTGAAACTTTAGCGTTACGTATGGCAGACAAGGCAAAGCGCTTTAATAAAAAGGTTGCACTTGAACCAATGCCAGCCTATGAAAGAAAAATCATTCATAGTGTATTACAAAATAAACAAGATATATCGACATATTCCGATGGAGTAGAACCACATCGACATGTCGTTATTAAACCATAGTAAGTAAAAGACCTCTGGGGAACCAGGGGTTTTTTTTGAAATAAGAAAGTATAAAAATCTCCGCTCTACCACAGTGTTTCTAACTGTGGTATTTTTATGCGAATGGGATGGAGGTGGGCAGTTGGTGCCCTATTTCGGTTGGGTGAGAGTAGAGAGGGCGAACGGAGGATGTCTGTCGATGCCCTTATTAGGTTGAGTGAGCTTCAAAAGGTAATAGAGAGAAGCTGTTAGTGCCTTTTTTCGGTTGAGCGAGGTGAGAAAGGTAACAGAGGAAGAGTGTCAGTGCCCCTTTTTAGTTGGGCGAGGAGAAAAAGGTAACAGAGAGAAGGTGTCAGTGCCCCTTTTTTGATGGTAGCGGGGATAAAGGTAACAGAGGGATAGTGTCAGTGCCCATTTTCAGTTGGGCGAGACGAAAAAGGTAACAGAGAAAGAGTATCAGTGCCCATTTTCAGTTGGGCAAGCCGAAAAAGGTAACAGAGAAGAGCATCAGTGCCCATTTTCAGTTGGGCAAGCCGAAAAAGGTAACAGAGAAGAGCATCAGTGCCCATATCAGGTTGAGCCGAGAAGAAAAAGTAACAGAGGAAGTATATTAGTACCTTTTTCCGGGGAAAAGAGGTGGTGATTCTGCACCAATCGTAGATAAGGGGAATGAAGTGATCGATAGGGTATTTTAATTAAATGAAGCGGTAGTGAAGGAAGAAGTAAACAATAGAGGATCCCAAGTAGTGAATAAAAGCAGAGGTTAAGATTAACGTTTGAGAGCAGTAAGTAAGCAAATATCCTCATGTATGTTTTAAGGAAAGTGTTCCATACTAATGAATAATGTCTGGATGTAAAAGGAGAAGGACAAGTGGAACAATTTAATGGAATCGTATTTCATGGAGAAATTGAACATAATAGCTTCTATTTAACCCAAGTCAAGAATATTTCCACTGCATCAACCTTGTCTTTGGAACAGTTAGTTAAAATGGTTTCTTATTTAGATAGACAGAACGATTCTTGTTATATTACCGTAAATGATCAAGTTCCCATTTTGTTAAATGATGATGATATGAAAAATCTGCAAAGGGATCTAGAAGTAATCGTGAAGCAAATACATTAACATAGGAAGGAAGATTTGATGGGTAAAGATAAGAAAGAGTTAAATAAATCTAATGACGTGGCAGAAAAGTATTTTGATGTATCGGGATATCAGAGTAATAATCAAGCGGAAAAGGGTATGGCTATTACACATGAGCAAGCAACCGATGCATATACAGAAGGTACCATTGATGGCAGCATTGATCAGCTAGATGAGCAAGGGGAGTTAAAGAGTTATCACGGGGAGGAACTAGACAAGGATAATTTCTAGTAGAGATAATGCATATTATATGAAAAAAGGCTAAGTACCCTAATATAGGAACTTAGTCTTTTTGCTTACGGATCACGTACCTTATAGCGCCTATTATTCCAGGTATGAGAAATGCGATACCGAAGAATAAGGTAAGTAAATTGAGATGTGGTGTTTCATAATAGGTGAACCATTCTTTGAAAAAAGCAGCTTCCATGATGTTTCCCAAAAGTTTCCCATCCATTTCACGATAATTAGGCATCCATCCAGTTGCTTCCAACGTGATAAAAATTAGTTGGGATAAGATAAATACACCAATGGAGGACACCCAACTCTCCCTCCAAAACGGCCGAGAATTTTGCTTCGTAACCAATTGCGTTCTCCCCCTTTATTCTCATAGTAGCAATACGACAGAATAAGATAAAAAGTTTCAAAATTCGTCTCCTATTGGTTAGGAACGATTGAATGCTGCTGTATGTAGTAGCGTTAAAAGGATTATCAGAGGCTGGGACATAACTAAAACAAAGGTAATAAAATACGAACAATCACTACATTAGCCCCGGAAATATACGGAGACTCCTGTGGGAGGAAAGGCATCGGTGAGACCCCGGAAGAGCTTTAGCTCTGAGGAGGCTCACCAGCCGCCACGGAAAGCGTAGTATATTTCCGGGGCGGATTTGATGCGCTAACTTTCATGTTCGGTTTATCCTATGTTAGAAATAGCTATGTCCCAGCCTCAGTAAATTCTCTCCAGCTTGTGCATAAATTTTATACACAAGCTATTTTTACTACAAAACAATGTTGTGTATAACTAATTTTTTTATCTCTACTCAACTTATCCACATGTTAGTAAGTAGTGAAAGGATAAAATGAAAAAATATTATTGTGGATAAGTTTATTTTTGTCTGAAGTTGTGTTATTCTATTAAGTTAGTGACGGTAAAAATCCGTTGCTATACAATTGTGGATAAAAAATAGCGTTTATATAGATAGAAAATGTTAGTGGAGGTGAAAAGAATGTTGGAGACAGATACGATTACGGCGATTTCAACCCCGATAGGTGAGGGAGCAATTTCGATTGTTCGTTTAAGTGGACCAGATGCATTAGAAATAACGGATAAGATTTATCAAGGGAAAGATATTACGAAGGTAGATTCGCATACGATTCATTATGGTAAAATAATCGATCCAGAAACGAATGAAGTTGCGGAAGAGGTAATGGTAACCGTAATGCGTGGACCAAAAACCTTTACCCGTGAAGATGTAGTAGAAATTAATTGTCATGGTGGATTAGTTTCCGTTAATCGTGTGCTTGAAATTGTATTATCGCAGGGTGCGCGTTTAGCAGATCCTGGTGAGTTTACAAAACGTGCCTTTTTGAATGGACGTATTGATTTATCACAGGCTGAAGCGGTAATGGACTTGATTCGTGCCAAGACAGATAAAGCAATGAATGTAGCATTAAAGCAAATGGATGGCCGTTTATCTGCTTTAATTAAGAAATACCGCCAATCTTTATTGGAAACCGTCGCACATGTAGAGGTTAATATCGATTATCCAGAATATGATGATGTAGAAGAAATGTCTCATGAGATGATGCGACAAAAAACGAAAGAAGTGCATGGAGAGATAGAAGAGCTATTAAGTGTAGCTAAACAAGGAAAAATCCTTCGGGAAGGAATTGCTACTGCGATTATTGGTCGTCCAAACGTAGGTAAATCCTCCTTACTCAATGCATTAGTACAAGAAAACAAAGCGATTGTTACCGATATTCCAGGTACGACACGAGATATTATCGAGGAATATGTAAATGTACGAGGTATTCCTTTGCGCTTAGTCGATACCGCTGGAATTCGGGAGACAGAAGATATTGTAGAGCGAATTGGTGTGGAGCGTTCTCGCCAGGCCTTAAAAGAAGCGGATTTAATTCTATTTGTTTTAAATAATAATGAAGAATTGACCGAGGAAGATTTACGATTATTTGAGGCGGTTAAAGGGCTCGAATATATTGTGATTGTGAATAAAACAGACTTAGAGCAAAAGCTAAATATGGATGAAGTGCATGCATTAGTTGGTGATAAGAAAATTGTTACGACTTCCTTATTGAAGGAAGAGGGAATTGAGCAATTAGAATCAGCTATTGCAACGTCTTTCTTTGCGGGAGATATTGATTCAGGCGACTTAACCTATGTCTCTAATGCAAGACATATTCAGCTATTAAGACAGGCGAAACAAGCGTTAGAGGATGCGATGAATTCTCTGGAAATGGGAATGCCACTTGATATTGTTCAAATTGATGTGACAAGAACATGGGAGTTTTTAGGTGAAATTATTGGAGATACAGCAAGTGATAGTCTTATCGATCAACTCTTCTCGCAGTTTTGTTTAGGAAAATAGAGCTTGGAAGAAGCACTAATCTTACTGAATGATTATGAATGCTAAAATAACGAAAGGATGAACAGTTATGGTATATGATGCAGGGCGATATGATACGATTGTTGTCGGTGCAGGTCATGCAGGTGTTGAAGCTGGTCTTGCTGCTGCGAGAATGGGTGTAAAAACACTAATGCTGACGTTAAACCTTGATATGATTGCTTTTATGCCATGTAATCCATCAGTCGGTGGTCCAGCGAAAGGTATCGTGGTACGTGAAATCGATGCCTTGGGTGGGGAAATGGCTAAAACAATTGATAAAAGCTATATTCAAATGCGTATGCTAAACACAGGTAAAGGCCCTGCAGTTCAAGCATTACGCGCACAAGCAGATAAACCTATTTATATTAAAGAAATGAAGCAAACCCTTGAAAATCAAGAGAATCTTACCATTCGTCAAGGAATGGTTGACTCTCTCATTATCGAGGACGGCATATGTAAAGGGGTTCTGACCGAAACCGGTGCTGCTTACCGTGCTGAAACAGTCATTATTACAACTGGTACATTTATGCGTGGAAAAGTATTAATGGGAGATTTAGAGTATGAAAGTGGACCAAATAACCAACGTCCATCTATTAAGCTTTCAGAGAATCTTGAAAAACTAGGAATCGAATTAACTCGATTCAAAACAGGTACACCACCACGAGTAAATAGCCATACGATTGATTATTCTAAGACAGAAATTCAACCAGGGGATGAGAAGCCTCAAGGTTTCTCTTATGAAACGACGAAGTTTATTACGGATCAAATTCCTTGCTGGTTAACGTATACGAATGAATTTACCCATAAAATTATTAATGAAAATCTAGGACTTTCTGCTATGTACTCCGGTGCTAAGCGTGGTACTGGACCTCGTTATTGTCCATCCATTGAGGACAAAATCGTGCGTTTCAATGATAAACCACGTCACCAAATTTTCCTTGAGCCAGAGGGTAGAGATACAGAAGAGGTATATGTGCAAGGACTATCTACGTCATTACCTGAATCCGTACAGCATGATATTCTTCGTTCTATTCCAGGTTTAGAAAAAGCAGAAATGATGCGTCCTGGTTATGCGATTGAGTATGATGCTGTTGTACCAACTCAGCTATGGCCGACATTAGAGCTTAAGAAAATTCCTGGTCTTTATACAGCTGGGCAAATTAACGGTACTTCTGGTTATGAAGAAGCTGCTGCACAAGGTATTATGGCTGGTATTAATGCTGCAGCCAAAGTTCTAGGCAAAGACCCTGTTATATTAGATCGCTCCCAAGCGTATATCGGTGTGTTAATTGATGATTTAGTGACAAAAGGTACGAGAGAGCCTTACCGTCTATTAACATCTCGTGCAGAATATCGTCTATTATTACGTCATGATAATGCGGACTTACGTTTAACCGATATTGGCTATGAATTAGGCTTAATTTCGGAAGAGCGCTATAAGCAATTCGAATTGAAGAAACAACAAGTAGAAGCAGAAAAGAAACGTTTAAGCAAAATTACCATTAAACCAACTCCTGAAGTGCAAGCAATGCTAGAAGGAGCAAATGCTACACCATTAAAAGAGCCAATGAAGGCATATGATTTAATGAAGCGACCAGAGTTAAACTACGATTTAATCGATTCTGTGATAGAATCCGATGACTCACTTCCTGCTGATGTAAAAGAGCAAGTAGAAATACAAATTAAGTATGAAGGGTATATTAAGAAGGCGAATGAACAAGTGGAACGTATGAAGAAAATGGAAGATAAGAAAATTCCAGATGATCTTGATTACGATGCAATTAGTGGTCTTGCAACAGAAGCAAGACAAAAACTGAAAATGGTTCGTCCACTATCCGTTGGCCAAGCATCTCGTATTTCTGGTGTAAACCCTGCAGATATTTCTATTTTACTGGTTTACATTGAGCAAGGGAAAATAGCTAAAGTAGCCAATTAAATTTATTTCAAGGGTCAGACCTTTTGCGAGAGAAGGATACCTTCCTTGCTGTATTTAGATAAACTCGCATAAGAGTGCGTTTATCTAAAGGGTCTGACCTTATGTATACATAATGATGAATAAAGGAGTTAGTAAAAATGAATCCAACGCAATTCGCAGCTGAACTGGAGAAGCAGGGGATTGTTTTAACCGATCGGCAGTTAGAGCAGTTTCGAATTTATTTTGAAACGTTAGTAGAGTGGAATGAAAAAATTAATTTAACCGCATTGACGGCAGAAGAAGATGTCTATTTGAAGCATTTTTATGATTCCATATCAGCTGCCTTTTATCATGACTTCACTACAGCGCAACAGATTTGTGATGTCGGTGCAGGTGCTGGATTTCCAAGTATTCCATTGAAAATTTGTTTCCCACATTTGAAGGTAACGATTGTAGACTCCTTACAAAAGAGGATCGGCTTCCTTAATCATCTAGCTGCTCAATTGGAGTTAACCGATGTAGCATTCTACCATGATCGTGCAGAAACCTTTGGCAAGAATAGCAGGTTCCGGGAGTCATTTGATACGGTAATGGCAAGGGCGGTTGCGAGAATGTCCGTTTTAAGTGAATTATGTATTCCATTAGCGAAGAAAGATGGCGTGTTTATCGCGATGAAGGGTGCACAAGCTAATGAGGAGCTTCAAAGTGGAAAAACTGCCATCGAGGTTTTAGGGGGAGAGATAGAATCAACCCACACCTTTACATTACCAGAAGAGAATAGTGAGCGATCCATTGTGATTATTTCAAAGAAAAGACAAACACCAAAGAAATATCCACGTAAACCGGGGACACCTAATAAAGAACCAATCGAATAGGTTATAAAACAGGAAAATATCACTTTTCCTGTTTTTTTGTCGAAGGAGTATATCATTCATGTCCAAGCTTAATAGATTGTGATAAAATAGGCTTAGCGTTAATTCTATGGTAAACTAGAATAGATTTCGTGTAGGACATAGGCGAGAATATACATAGTTTCAGGCTACAATGTTTCACGTGAAACATTTCATATAGAGGAGAGATTTATAGATTATAGGTACAGAACTATTAATCTATCTTATAAAGATAAAGGTGGTGTCTGATGATGGTAAGTCCATTTAACCGCATATTTGGTATTGGTGAAAAGGAAAATGAAGTAGTTGAGGAAGAGAACTATCATCCAGATGAAGTCATACAGCTTCCAGTTAAACAGATTCAACCAAATAGGTATCAACCAAGATCCGTATTCAATGAAGAAAAGATAGAAGAGCTAGCAAAGACGATTAATACGCACGGAATCATCCAACCTATTGTTGTTCGAAAAATAGATACTGACAGCTATGAGATTATTGCCGGAGAACGTCGTTGGAGAGCCGTTCAATTACTAGGCTGGGACAATGTGTCTGCTATTATTCGCGATATGAATGATACGCAAACTGCGTCCGTAGCACTGATTGAAAACTTACAACGTGAGGAACTAACCGTAATTGAGGAAGCAATGGCCTATGCGAAGCTACTAGAGCTTCAAGAGCTGACACAAGAGGCGTTAGCACAGCGACTAGGGAAAAACCAATCAACCATTGCGAACAAACTTCGCCTTCTTAAGCTACCAGAGCCAGTACAAGAAGCGTTATTACAAAAACTTATTACAGAGCGACATGCAAGAGCACTGATAAAATTAAAAGACGAAACGCTTCAGCTAAGATTATTACAAGATATCATAGAACATGACTTAAATGTAAAACAAACAGAAGAACGAATTGATACGATTAATAATGCAAAAGAAAAACCAAAGAAAAGAAAACCAAAATTAAAAGGTGTCAACAAAGATATCCGAATCGCCATGAATACGATTAGACAATCGTTAAATATGGTGTCTGATACCGGAATCGACATAGAATCTGACGAGCAAGACTTAGATGATTATTATCAAATTACAATTAAAATACCAAAAAAGAAATAATCACTTCCCCCATCTACTAAGATGGGGATTTTTATGGTTTGCTGGGAGGATTTGGAGGAAGTGAGCGGATGTCATTCCTTTTACTGGAAGAAACTAGCCTGTTCTTCTAGTAAAAACACTAGTAGAATAGGCTTAAATCACTCATTTCCACAAAAAATATAAATTTAATAGTTTTTAACTCCAAAAAAGTGATAAAATAAAAAGTATATTGTTTTAGGTAGGTGGAAAAATGGGGAAGATTATGTCTGTCGCTAACCAAAAGGGTGGCGTTGGAAAAACAACTTCATCAGTTAATCTAAGTGCCTGCTTAGCTCACTTAGGAAACAAAGTGTTGTTAGTAGACATAGATCCACAAGGTAATGCAACCAGTGGGGTTGGAGTTAATAAAGCTGACATGGATAAATGTGTATATAACGTGCTAGTAGAAGACCTACCAGCCCGTGAAGTTTGTGTACCAACTAATGTTGAAAATCTCGATATAATTCCTGCGACAATTCAGCTTGCGGGAGCAGAAATAGAATTAGTACCAACGATTTCGCGTGAAATAAGATTAAAAAAAGCGTTAGAAGAGGTAAAGGATGAATACGATTATATTATTATCGATTGTCCTCCATCACTTGGGCTATTAACATTGAACGCGTTAACTTCATCGGATTCCGTACTAATTCCAGTTCAATGCGAATATTACGCATTAGAAGGATTAAGCCAATTGTTAAACACGATTCGTTTAGTGCAAAAACATTTAAATAAAGAGCTAATGATAGAAGGAGTACTTCTAACCATGCTTGATGCGAGAACTAATTTAGGTATTCAAGTAATTGAAGAAGTGAAAAAATACTTCCAAGACAAAGTCTATAATTCTATCATTCCAAGAAATGTGCGGTTAGGCGAGGCACCAAGTCATGGCCAACCAATTATTACGTACGATCCAAAATCGAAAGGTGCAGAAGTTTATCTTGAATTAGCGAAGGAAGTGGTGGCTAATGGCACGAGGGTTGGGTAGAGGATTAGATGCATTTTTCCCAGAAATAGAGGAAAAAGCGGATGATGTTGTTCAGCATTTGCCGATAAAGGAGTGTAGACCAAATCCTTATCAGCCAAGAAAGACTTTTCATTCGGATTCAATTGAAGAATTAAAGGAATCGATCTTAGAATATGGCATTATTCAACCTTTAATTGTTCGCAAAAGCATTAAAGGCTACGAAATCGTTGTAGGGGAGAGACGCTTCCGTGCTGCTAAAGAAGCTGGATTAACCGAAATCCCTGCAGTTGTTAAAGAATTAACCGATGAAAAGATGATGGAATTAGCATTACTAGAAAACCTTCAGCGTGAAGATTTATCTCCAATCGAGGAAGGACAAGCGTATGCTAATTTAATGAAAGAGTTAAACATTACACAAGAAGAGCTAGCAAAACGACTCGGTAAAAGTCGCTCCCATATTGCGAATTTGGTTAGACTACTTGGGTTGCCTGATCAAGTAATTGCATATATAAATAATGGTGAATTATCAATGGGTCATGGGCGTGCATTACTTGGGTTAAAGGATAAAGAAAGGCTAATCCCAATCGTTAATAAAATCCGTAGTGAAAAACTAAACGTTAGACAAGTTGAAAAACTAATCATTGCCTTAAATGAAAAGCCAGTTAAGAAAAAAGTAAAACCGAAAAAGGATATCTTTATTCAAGAAAGAGAATCTGTCCTTCGTGATAGGCTTGGAACTGCAGTAAATATCCAACGTGGAAAACGTAAAGGAAAGATTGAAATTGAATTTTATACGGATGATGATTTAGATAGAATCATCGAAGTGTTGGAAGGGTAGGATATACCTTTCAAAGGACTAGGAGGTCATACACCTCCAGTCCTTTTTCTATATGAGACAAACGAATAAATGACATAGTATGATAAAGGTCTTATGAAATTGTTTCACGTGAAACATCATTAGAAAAGTTTAGTTTAGAAGAGTTCCAGCAGGAGAGAGGGTACATAGAATGGCGTTATTTGGTACATTAGTAAATGGAGCATTAATTGTTATTGGTAGTTTATTAGGGTTAGTATTTACCAAAATCCCAGAGCGTTTTAAGGAAACCGTGATGCATGGGATTGGCTTAGCAGTCATATTAATTGGACTGCAAATGGCGTTTTCGACCGAGGATATTATTGTCGTGCTATTGAGCTTGCTGTCTGGCGCTATTATTGGTGAGCTTCTAAGGGTAGAGGATAAACTGAATCAGTTTGGAAATTGGATAGGAAGTAAATTTAGAACCAAGTCGGATAAGAATTCTGTTTCTCAAGGATTTGTTACGGCTTCATTAATCTTTATAGTTGGTGCGATGGCGATTATAGGTGCCTTGGATAGTGGGATTCGAGGCGATCATGAAGTGTTAATAACGAAAGGCATCCTCGATGGCTTTGTAGCCCTTGTATTAACGAGTACACTAGGTATAGGTGTTGTACTATCAGTCGTTCCAGTCGTGGTATATCAGGGGGCTATTGCATTATTGGCTACCCAGATTGAACGATGGGTTCCAGACTACTTTTTGAACGGGCTAATTGTGGAGTTAACAGCAGTTGGTGGTTTGCTAATTGTCGCAATAGGATTAAATATGTTAAAGGTTGTTCAAATTAGGGTAGGGAATCTATTACCTTCTATTATAACAGTAGGGGTAATCTATTATATCTATCAATTGTTTTAATATGTTCTATTTTACGTGTAAGCAGAAAATATATGGTCAAGGATAAAAAATCCTATCACAATGTGGAGTGGTAGGATTTTTTTAATAGGATAATTAAATTGGTTTCTTTTTTTGCTGTTGCATTAATACTGCCGGTGTAACATAGCTGGAGGTTAGTTGTTGGTCTATGGTATCTATGACATTTGCGATTTTTTTAGCCATCTCGACGACAATGGATAGTCTTGTGTTCTGTAACACAGAGTATTCCATAAAACCGCTAATATTAACTACTCCAGTAATATGCACATCACCAATCGGCGGAAGAGGTTTGTTTAATGCTGCTCCTGGCTTTAATGCGCCTTCACAGGCAATGATTTGTCCGACAGAACTTGTCTTTCCTAAACAAGCGTCCACAGCAATAATAAATGGATGCTTATGCTGATTATGAATTAAGGTTATATAATCCTCTAAATTTGTCGCGTGGACTGGGTCATGCAATGTTCCATATACAGTCATATGCTTCAGTTTTTTATCCATCAAATAGGTACCGGTTAAAGGGCCTAACGCATCACCTGTAGAACGATCGGTACCGACACAAACAACAATATATTCCTTTGGTATTTTAGGAAACCAGGATACAATTCGCTCAGGTACGGCGTCCATAAGGGTTGGGTCAGTATGTAACATCCTTATTGCTTCGTTTTTTTGTGATAAACGACTCTTTAGATTCATAGGTTCTCCTCCGCATACATATTGTTATTAGTATACGGATTAGATTTTTATTTTATACATGTGTAACCGTATAAAATTCTGTGTGTTACGGGACGGTTGTATGTTAGTACATGTAGTTAATTCATAGGAATGTAATTGGGGGAGAAGCAATGTGGAAATCAGGATTTAAATGGATGTTCCTTATTATTGGGACAACCATCGGAGCAGGGTATGCATCAGGAAGGGAGCTATGGGAGTTTTTTGGCCATGGAAGTGGACTAGCTATTGTGTTGTTTGTTATCTTTTTCTCCGTTTCGTGTTATGTTATCATGTCGATTAGCTATCATAAGCAGTCAACAGAGTATCGACCGGTATTACAAGTGATAGTGGGGGATAAGATATCACCTATCTATGACGTGATGATATTTCTGTATCTCTATACAACAACGGTTGTGATGATGTCTGGGAGTGGTGCAGCTGGACAGGCATTTAATCTTCCTTACTGGGTTGGAATCGTATTTATTGTGGTCATGCTTGTTTTACTTTTTTTTAGGGATATAAGTGGACTGTTATCTTTTAATCAAGTCATTCTACCAGTGTTAATACTTGGACTATTGTATGTATTATTTACCTTCACCTTTGATCAGAGGTTACATTTATTCTCTCATTGGCATGAGCAATTTAACTGGACAGCAGCATTTCCGTTTACGGCTTTAAATGTATTGCCATTGATTGCGGTGCTTGGGGCGGTAGGGAATAAGATGACCTCCAAAAAGGAGATATGGATAGCAAGCCTTGGAAGTGGAGCAATTCTTGGGGTCATTACTTATATCTATAACAATAGTCTCATTCAAATCTCCGAACAAATTCTGTTATATGAAATTCCACTTTTTGCGATATTAAGTAATTATCCATTTTATATGGTCCTATTTATGACTATCCTATTATGGTTTGCGATATTTACGACAGCAGCATCGGGTGTGTTAGGGTTAACAACTAGGTTAACAGGCTATTTTAAATTGCCATTTTGGTTGCTTGTTTTAGTAATATTAGCTACAATGATACCATTAACAACACTAGGATTTTCTACGTTAATCAGCATTTTATACCCACTGTACGGTTTGCTTAACTTATATGTCTTAACTAGGTTATTGCTGTATCCGTTATGGGTAAAAAGAGACAAATAATCGATATTTCAAATAATATTTAATATAAGGGGCAGTACAAATGGTGGATAAGGATTTTCAATTACATGATGTTGTACAAATGAAAAAACCCCACCCATGCGGGGAGAATCGTTGGAAAATAATTCGAATGGGAATGGATATTCGAATTAAGTGTATGGGTTGTGAACATAGTGTTATGATTCCACGAAAAGAGTTTGCCAAGAAGCTAAAAAAAGTATTGGAAAAGGCAGCAAATTAAAGCTTTTTTTATGGACGAAATTCCAAAAAAATGGTAAATTATTTCATAGATAGATAGAGAAAAGCATTAATAATAGGGTAAGAACGCAAAAATAGGCTTCAGCACGAAGCCTATTTTTGCGTTTTACTGGCTTGTCTTTTTTTATACGTAAATCTATAATTGAACTATTGAACGCGTTCTATATGAATGGAATCCTTAAGGAGTGGAATGAAATGGCTTTAACAGCAGGAATCGTCGGACTTCCAAACGTAGGAAAGTCTACATTATTTAATGCAATTACCCAAGCAGGAGCAGAAGCTGCAAACTATCCGTTTGCGACCATCGATCCCAATGTAGGCATGGTGGAAGTACCTGATGAGCGCTTAAATAAATTAACTGAATTAGTAAATCCGAAGAAAACCGTCCCAACAACATTTGAATTTACCGATATTGCCGGAATTGTTAAAGGTGCAAGTAAAGGGGAGGGGCTAGGAAACCAATTCCTTTCACACATCCGCCAAGTAGATGCAATATGCCAGGTTGTTCGTTGCTTCGTGGACGAGAATATTACCCATGTATCAGGTAAAGTGGATCCGATTGATGATATTGAGATCATTAATTTGGAGCTTATTCTAGCAGACTTAGAGACAGTGAATAAACGTTATCAACGTGTCGAAAAGCTAGCAAAACAAAAGGATAAGGATGCACTAGTAGAATTTGAAGTGCTATCTAAGTTAAAAACAGGTCTGGAAGAAGAAAAGCCAGCTCGCGCAATTGAGTTTACAGAAGAGCAGCTAAAAATCGTAAAAGGGCTTCATTTACTAACTAGTAAGCCAATGCTCTATGTAGCCAATGTTGGGGAAGATGAAGTGGCAGATCCAGAATCGAATCCTAACGTACAAAAAGTGAAGGAATATGCAAGCAATGAAGGTGCAGAAGTAATTGTTATTTGTGCTCGAATTGAAGAGGAAATTTCGGAACTAGATCAAGAAGAGAAAGAAATGTTCCTAGATGAATTAGGTATTACAGAATCAGGGCTAGATAAGCTAATTAAAGCCTCTTACAGCCTATTAGGACTTGCGACATACTTTACAGCTGGAGAGCAAGAAGTGCGTGCTTGGACGTTCCGTAAAGGGATGAAAGCACCACAAGCTGCAGGGATTATTCATTCGGACTTTGAGCGAGGATTTATCCGAGCAGAAACGGTATCATACGATGATTTAGTTGAAGCAGGATCTATGACTGTTGCACGTGAAAAAGGAAAAGTACGCCTAGAAGGAAAAGAATACATCGTAAAAGATGGCGATGTTATCCACTTCCGATTTAATGTATAAAAAGTTTATTTACACGGACTAGGTCAAAGGGAAATATAACGTAAAAAGGATTCTATCGAAGACTTGTTATTTCATATGAGGTTTGGTATAATACACTATTGTGAGTAATGAATTTTAAGATTACTCCTTGCTCTTATTGCGAAAGTCTACTTTCAAGAAATAAGGGCCGCTAAGACCAAAAGGAGGTGTAACGGATGAGAAAATATGAAATCATGTACATCATCCGCCCAGACATGGAAGAGGAAGCGCAAAAAGCTTTAATCGAGCGTTTCAATGGTATCTTAACTGATAATGGCGCGGAGATTGAAAAAGTTGAAGAAAAAGGCAAAAAACGCCTTGCATATGAAATCAACGATTACCGTGATGGATACTATGTTTTAATTAACTTCGCTGGCGATGAAAAATCAGTTAATGAATTTGATCGTTTAGCTAAGTTTTCTGAAGACATTATTCGTCACATTGCAGTTCGTATAGATGAATAATAATAAGGAGTGGTTCTGATGTTAAATCGTGTCGTACTTGTCGGCAGGTTAACGAAGGATCCTGATTTACGTTATACACCAAATGGAGTTGCGGTTGCCAATTTTACAGTAGCTGTAAATCGTCCTTTTTCTAACCAACAAGGAAATAGAGAAGCCGATTTCATTAACTGTGTCATTTGGAGAAGACCTGCAGAAACATTAGCTAACTATATGAAAAAAGGTAGCTTAATTGGTGTGGATGGAAGAATCCAAACGCGTTCTTTTGAAGGTCAGGATGGAAAAATGGTATATATCACAGAGGTTGTGGCTGATAGTGTACAGTTCTTAGAATCCAAAGGTTCTTCCCAAGGGCAAGGACGTGGAGGACAAGACTCTTATTCACCAGGATTCCAACAAAATCAGAACCAAAATAGAAACCAAAATCAGAATCAAAATCAATTTGAGGATGATCCATTTAAAGATAATGGAGAGCCAATTGATATTTCTGATGATGATTTACCATTCTAATATAATTCGTTTAAATAAAATCAAATGTAACTAAAAGGGAGGGTTTCGCATGGCAGCTCGTCGTGGACGTGGTGGTAAACGCCGTAAAGTGTGTTATTTCACAGCTAACGGTATTACACACATCGATTACAAAGACGTTGATCTTCTAAAACGTTTCATTTCTGAACGTGGAAAAATTCTTCCTCGTCGTGTAACTGGAACTTCTGCAAAATATCAACGTAAACTTACAATTGCAATTAAACGCGCTCGTCAAATGGCTTTATTGCCTTACGTAGCAGAATAAGCATGATTCAAAGGCACTGCAAGGATATACTTGTAGTGCCTTTTTTTATTGTGAATGAATTAATTTTCAAAACTGGATAAAAGCTTACTGAAATACATACATTTAATGGAGAACATGGATTTAGCGACCCATGCTCTCCTAATTTTAATTCAAAATCAGTCTTAGATGCTTTTGATAAAATGCTCAACTTTATTAAAAGACATTGATTGATAACTGAGAGTTATTCAAGAATCGGGTGCAAAAGTGAAACAAGGTAATGAAAATGGTGTCGCAGTATGGTTTAAAATTCTAAAATATATTGGGATATTGTGGTAATATTTAGATAGAAGTTATGAAGCTAACAGGTAGACGGATAAACAATGTTAATGGTCGATTACTTTAGTCTTTAATTAGAATCTAAAATACAATTTATTGGACAAATAATGGGGAGGGAATGAGATTGGGACAACGAATTGATTATTACCATGTAGCACCAGAAGCACTTAAAATAATAATGGAAATGGAAAAGTATACGAAAACCACAGGTATAGACCGTAAACTTCGTGAACTTATTAAAATACGGGCTTCTCAAATAAACGGCTGTGCATATTGCTTGAATATGCATACAGCAGATGCTCGAAAGATGGGTGAAACAGAACAAAGAATATACTGCATTAGTGCTTGGCAGGAGTGTGAATTCTATACAGAAGCAGAAAAAGTAGCTCTAGAGCTGACAGAGCATGTGACATTGATTCCGACAAAACGTGTTCCAGATGAGCTTTATCAAAGAGTGCGTGAACATTATGACGAGAAACAGTATGTTGACCTTGTTCTAATAATTAATCAAATTAACAGTTGGAATAGAATTTCTATTTCAATGGGAAATACAGCAACTGACGAATAAATGATCCCCACCGAAGTCGTATAGTGTTGTCTTTCATGTAGGCAAAGAGCATCCAATGAACCAGTTTGGATGCTTTTTTATTTATGTTTATTTCTACTTGTGAATAGCTCAGTTTTTATGAAATCTAAACACCGTTAAGTACATCATCATCTTGCGAGAAAAGCTAGCAATATTAGTAAAGTAATCACCTCAATTGATAAGTACACTCAATATGAGGTGATGTAATATGTATTTAAACGTTTTAAGAAATAATAGAAATGTATTATTTTACTTGTTAGGAGCCGGGACTTCTAGTTTTGGGAATGTTATATCTGGTTTAGCCTTCCTATTTATAGCGTATCAGATGACAGAATCAAGTTTACATACAACTGGTGTTGCGATTTCACAAGTAGTACCGTATCTTTTATTTGGATTAATTGGGGGAGCGATTGCTGATTGGGTAGATAAAAAAAGGATATTAATAATAATCGACCTTATAAGAGTACCTCTACTATTATCACTAGTGCTATTTCACCAATTAGCATTGCTTAACTATTGGCATTTAATAGTAGTGAGCTTTCTTATTCAGTGCCTGGGTTGTTTTTTTAATCCTGCCCATAGGGCTATACTACCCATTATTACAAAGGAAGAGGAAAGATCCTCTGTTAATAGTTTGCTTGACACCGTTACAAGGGGCATTACGGTATTAGGACCTATTGTTAGTATAGGTTTAATGAATACAATTAACGTGATTCATTTTTTTACCTTCGATGCACTAACATATCTTATAAGTGCGATTCTTATTTATAAAATCCAATTTACAGAAATAAATACAACAAGTGAAAGTTCAAATCAAAGGAAAATAAGTGGTATAGTTACCTCAATAAAGGACTTTTCTATTTGGGTGAAAAAGCAAACGACAATTAGAACCTTATTTTTAGTTACAGTAATCATTGTGTTTTTAAATACTTGGGTTTGGCAAGTCGGTTTATTATTACAACTAGTAGAAACAACCCCAAATGGGGAGAAATTATATAGCCTACTTTTAGGGTGGTATGGTGCTGCTGTAATTGCAGTAAACCTGCTTATCCCATTAATTTGGAAAAAGTTAAGTTTGAAAATTTATTTATTTGGTTCACTGATTTGGGGTATAGGCATTCTCTTATTAGGATTTGCGTATACTTTGCCAATTTATTTTATAGGAATATTAGTTGCAGCAATAGGCTTACCTATATCTGGCTTATCACGAGTATATTTGTTACAGAAATATCTTCCCTCAGAAAAACTAGGTAGGGGCTTTAGTTTTAATGCATTTCTTCTATATGTATCAAATGCTGTATCTCTAGGTGTATTTGGATTCATCTCTTCATTCTTGTCTACAAGAATCTTGTTTATAATATGTGGCATTATGATGGTTATTTGTTCAGTTGTTTACTTATTAATCATTTCTCGAAAGACACCAGGAGTAATACCATATAACCGCTTAAATAATTGATTGTAAACAGTAACAGATGAAAAACCACAGTCCATGGCAATTTTTAATACCGTGTTATTTGTTTTTTTTAGCATTTCCTGACTTCTGACGACTCGGTAAGTTTGTAACCAAGAGTAAGGGGAAATCCCTAAGGTGTCTTTAAAGTAATGGGCAAATTGAAATTTACTTAAACCCGCTACTTTTGCCATCTCATCTAAGGTCCAAGAATGCTGATAATCTTCTTTTAAAGCTAGTATTGTTTTGTATATTTGTGGATCTAATGTTTTATAGGTATTTAAATTTATATCTTGTGAATGGGTACCAACCGTACTTTTCAATAACAGTAAAGCCAATTGGGTGAAGCTGTGTTCCAAAAATATCTCCATTGATCTTGTGTCATCTTTTTCAAGTTGTGCAAAATCTAATACGAACCTGACCCAATTTGAAATTTGAGGGTTTTTCTGGATATGTAAAGCAAACTGGATATCATGGTGTACAGGGTAAAGATCTTGAGAAACTTCACTAAGAAAAGAAGGGTTTAATTCAATTAAAAATTTCTTGTCATCTATTGCTAATTGTTTATGTTCAGCTAGGGGGTTGAATAAAATAAATTGTTGACTATTAAGGGTAAGCTGATTTCTGTTCGTTTGGTAATCTATATCTCCTTTTAGGGAGTAAATAAACTTATAACAATCGTCTGAACGCCAGTTGCTCTCTTGGCTGAAATCTCTCTTATATAATAAAACGCCATTCTTGTTTTCTAGTAATAGTTTTGTTGAGCTCACCGAATCACCTTCCTAGTTATTATAAAAATTGTATCATAATGGAGGAGGGAATTTAATGAAGCAAGCATTAGTAGTGGAGTTCAATTGTGAGTTGTATTATACGGTGCAGGCATCATAAAACAATATGATGCTTGTTAATAATTTTACTAAAGCTAGCTGGTGGATAGTCAAGAAGGCATCACCAATTCTTATTAAAAGTAAAGAGGTGGCAGTATTTTATGGGGAAAATGATAGAAGATGAACATTATTATAATAATAGATATACTGTAGAAAATGGAATTGTCGATTTTGAAAGGGTATATATGGTTGATGAATCTAAATTTAGTAATGAAACTTATGAGGCATTAGAAAAGGTTTACGAAAGTTTACCGTGTTATTTAGGAAAGAAAACAAATTTTCCTAGTTGGTTCGGTGATGAGGAAAAGGGAGATAACCATTTTATTACAGTTTCATTTGAACCTTCAGGGTTACAGTTTTGGGGCAAACTACCTATTTCAGATTTTTTAAAATGGCAAAATAAATTCCATGAGCTGATAGCAAACTTTCCGTTTAAATATGAATATTAGAAAGTTGAATTATTTGTATAAGTTTTTTTGTACTTAAGCAAACTGGTGTATTTAGTTTAATAAGTTGATTTGTGAAGCCATTTAAAGGAATCTTAAGTCTAAAATAGAGGGGTGATTACATGAAGGGATTTTTGTGTTCACTACTATTTTTAGCTATATGTATTACACTTTTGTCTGCGTGTGATTCAGACCAAGTTGACGAAACAGAAGATTGGGAACCCACTGAATATGAAAGTGTCAATAGCTTGGATGGAGTAACCATGATTGTAAAGGAGGGAACGGTATCTTCAACTGGATTAACCGTAATGTTTGAGAATAAATCCGACAAAAGGTGTATATATAGCGAAGATTTTTTGGTGGAAAAGAAGATAGAGGGAAAATGGTATCAAGTCCCCTTTATCCCAGGAGCTTCCTATGGCTTTGGTGATCCTGGATATGAGTTAAATTCATCAAATGTTAGTGATTGGACAGTCGATTGGGAGTGGCTCTATGGAAATCTGGATAGTGGAGAATACCGTATAGTGAAGAGAATACTGGATGTTAGAGAGCCAGGAGACTATGATGAGCATAATCTGTTTGCGGAGTTTACTATTAATTAGTTAATATAATTTTATAAAACGTAGATTGTGAAAGATTCTACTTTAAGTAAAGATTGCTTTACTTAACAGAGCGATCAAATTTAAGATATTACTATATGGGAGTACAACGATTGGAAAATTGCATTAGAATTGAGGTAGAGGTATTGAACTATCTGAGCAAGTTAATTTAAACGAACATTAATTTTACAAATTAAAAGACGTGCTGTTATTTGCACGTCTCTCCTGTATCCGCACTAATGAAGATTACTTTTCCAATAGCCATTTTAACATATTATTTTCTAAGCCAATTCGCTTCATCTGTAACTTTTCTAGCACTCTTATTGAAGGGGCGTTATCATCAAGACATTCAGCAACTATCTTCGTTACGTTTTTATCTGAAAAAGCCCACTCTACAAGTTTTTGAACAGCTTCAGTTGCATAGCCTTTCCCTTGTGCGGAAGGTACAATTCCATATCCAACTTCAACAGTGTTTGCTGAGTTAGGTTTTCCCTTAAAACCAATATCACCAATAATGTTGTTATTTTCTTGATCTATCACAAACCATACACCCCAACCCAATAGAGTAGGATCTTCTCTTAGTTCTCCTAAGTACATATTTATATGTTGACCCACTTCATATTCTTCTGACGTGCTTATTATGGATATTGACTCCTCTGTACAAGGAATTAATTTTAGTCTTGCTGTTAGTAATTCCATCATTTATCTCCTTTTTAAAAGTTATATCACCTCAGTAATATTTAGCGAAATAATAGTCTCAATCATATTCCTATCCCCTTCCAGTTCTTCTCCTTTTATTTTATGCTAAAATAGGGATTGTATATATTAATATTAACACTTTTATAAAAATTCACATAAAATATAAATAGTTGTATTGCTTAGATTTAGAGAAATGGGAATGATAGAAGGGGATATACTAAGATGTGGGAGCAACGTTTAATTGAAACAGCGAGAGGAACTTTTGAAGTTTTCCAAAGTGGAAATGGACAACCAATATGTATTACTCATTTGTATAGTGAGTATGATTCGAGGGGGAATCTATTTGCCAATCTATTTACGGAAAATTATTCCGTGTATTTAGTGAATTTAAGAGGCTGTGGAAATTCAACGGATGATATATCTCTTTACAATTATAGTTTGATAGATAGTGTTGAGGATTTAGAAGCTATTCGAGAGGCTTTAGAATTCGACAAGTGGATTTTTGCAGGTCATTCTACAGGTGGAATGCTTGCATTAAAGTATGCTATCCATTACCCAAATAGTTTAGTACATATTGTAGCGGGAGGACTTTGTGCTTCCTCTGAGTATATGCGACATCCTGATAGCATTTATTGCACTGATAACCCTAATAATAAGCGTATTAGAGAAATAATCGCAATACTTCGAAACCCAAATTCAACAAAAGAGGAACGAAGAGCTGGTAGTAAAGAATGGTCGTTGATGTCTTTATATTCTGAGGCAAGTTATGAAAAAATGATTAGCCGACCTAATAGTGGAAAAACCGTCTCGAAACGTTTAGATTATTTTTCGTATGAGGAATTACCCACTTATGATTTGCGCCCACAATTACCGAACGTTACATTAAAGGCTTACATATATGGTGGCAAATACGATGCTCAATGTCCCTACGAATTTGCAGTGGAGGTAGCGGAATTGATGTCCAATGCATTATTAAAAACGTTCAACTACAGTAACCATTTTCCATTCGTTGAGGAAGAAGAGGAATTTAAGCGATTTTTGAGAACAACTTAATTAAGTTATGGATTAAAAGGATTATGGAGGAATTAATTTGTCCAAAATAAAGTTAATCTTATTTATTGTGCTAGTGTTTTTGGTGGGCTGTGAGAATTACGAGTCAGACGCTGTTGATAAAACTATAGATGACTATTTTACAAACATAATAAACGAAGATTATAAAGAATCATTTGAAGTGGTTAAGTTTTATACGGATGAGCCTAATGTGTTATTAGCTGAAGAGGCATTTGACGTATGGTTAGATCGTGTTGAGGAAGCTAGGAAATCAAATACGTATATCACGAGTTATTCTGTTGAATCAATAGATGTAATAAAAAATGAACCATTTGCTAGTTCAAAGGTGCTTTTACATTTGGTAGAGAATGGTATAAAAAATACACGCACTATCTATTTGCATTTAGAGAAGGTTGACGAAACATGGAAAATAGAAGGAATTTGGAATGAAAATCAGGAAGACCCTGATGAATTAAATGCTATATTTGGAGGCTTTATACCATAACAATAGATAAAATGAGAGAATTAGGAATTCAGGAATTCTCTCATTTTCTTATGTTTCTTGGAGATATAGTATCTTCATTAAAAATGAATGATTTATAACAAGTAAGAATCCATTATTTGTGCCTTTTATTTAAGACTTCATTCTCTTCGGATAAACCTTAATAATGTTAAACAAAAGTAAGAAAGTCCAAACTAAAGATAACAATAAATATGTATCTTCAATTGGATAAATTAGGGCCACTACCGTATAAAGTATAAACGGGATTGTTGTCGTATACGCAATCATCTTCCATAAAATTTGTAGCTTTAGCTTACGATGCATAAGCTTCGCAACCCATGTAAAGAGATAGCCAAGGAAGGTAATAAATAGAAATACCATAATCGTTAACGGCAAATAGTAAAAAATAAAGAAGTAAATGAGTTTAAAGATGACATTCATATCAGAGCCTATCCCGGTAGATCTAGTTAGCTGATCAATTAAAGAAGGAATAGAAACAATAAACAGCAAAATAAACATATAGAAAACCGTTATATCCATCGGAATTCGGTTTAAATGAAAGACAACCTGTTTTGCTGGGAGCTTGATACTTAATAGAAATGTTTTCCATAAAAGCATTATTTTCAATCCTTTAAATATGGTTTCCTTTATATTATAATGGAAGTTGTCATATAAAGCTTGAACAATTACCGAAATTTCTTCTTCTACTTCACCTATGCCCTCATTATAAAAGCAATCGCTTAAAGATACTCAGTTCTATTACCATTTACACAATTAAACATGTTATCATATTATAATAAACTTTTTTTAAAGCATGAGGTGCATATTGGATGAATAAATCAAGACAATTAAGAGATGGAGCACTACTCACAGCAATATATATCGTATTATTATTAGTATCTATTTTTATTCCGGTATTATCAGTAATTACGATGCTATTACTAGCTGTTCCATTTATTATTTTTGCCGCTAAATATGATTGGAAGCCTTCCTTGATTATGTTAGGGGTTGCGACCATATTATCGATACTGTTCGCTTCTATTATCGTGTTACCTATACCGACCGTTGCGGGAATTGGTGGTGTCATGATTGGAACAGCGATTCATCGTGAATTATCTCCATATGAAACATGGGCTAGGGGAACGATTGGATTTGCTGTAGGCCTACTCTTGACCTTTGTGTTTTTGCTTTCCGTATTAAATATAAATGTAATAGAGGAATTTTCCCAACAAGCAGATGAGGTATTAGAATTAAGTAAAGATATGGCCAATCAGCTTGGGATGGAAGCAGAGGCAGAGTTTACTGTCATGGAGCAGCAGTTGAATTTGTATAAACAACTTGTACCTGTATTTGTTGTGCTTGCTTCTCTTTTACTGGCACTATTAAATCAGTGGGTTAGCTATAAAATCCTAAATCGATTGGAAAAACAGCGACTACGCTTTCCGAAGTTTAGAAATCTGCGCTTTCCAACAGCAATACTTTGGATTTACCTATTAGCAATGATTTTGATATTTATCCAAGGTGAGCAAGATGGAACACTGGTTGTTGCCTTACAGAATGTTATGATGCTTACTGGGTTGTTTATGGCGTTACAAGGACTTTCCTTTATTTTCTTTGTTTCCCATCATAAAAATATATCGATTGCCATCCCAATTGTGCTGGTAGTTGTAACGTTGATATTTGCACCATTACTTCTTCCTTTGGTACGAATCTTGGGTATAATTGATTTAGGGTTTGGACTAAGAGATCGTATGGTAAAATAGAAGTTAATAATTATATTAGCGCTCATTTATAGGAGCTGAATGTTCAATGTCAGATAAGTTGAAACGACCAACGTTAAGCAAGCATTTATGGCTGATTTATGCTGTATCTGTCATCTTACTTGGAGTCATATGGTATTATGAATGGATACTCGGGATTATCATGACCGTGCTTTTAATGCTGTCGTTTTATTATACGATTCAACGAGAAAGAAAACGATCCGATGAAGCGGAGCAATATATTGCCACGTTATCCTATCGTGTTAAAAAGGTAGGAGAAGAAGCGTTATTAGAGATGCCGATAGGGATTATCTTATTTAGTGAAGATTATACCGTGGAATGGACGAACCAATATATGAACCAGTTTACGGAAGAGGATACGATTGTTGGTCAGTCTTTAAATGTTATTTCAGAGGAACTTATTCCGATGATAAAAGAGAATAATGAAGAAGTTCGTATCCGCTTAGAGGATTTTGAGTTTCAAGGGATAATCCGTAGGGAAGAGCGATTAATTTATTTATTTGATCGTACAGAACAAGCAGAACTGGAAACCTTATACCAAAATGAACAAACGGTATTATTTATTATTTTTCTTGATAACTATGACGAAATTACCCAGAACATGGATGATACGATAAAGAGCCAACTAAACTCGGAAGTAACAGCCTTTTTAAATCAGTGGTCACAGGATAATGGCTTATATTTAAAGAGAACGTCACAAGACCGTTTCTTAGCTGTTGGAACGAAGGAAATATTACAAGAGCTAGAGAAAACGAAATTCGATATATTAGATGAAATGCATGAATTTAACAATGAATTAGATATCCCGATCACCTTAAGTATTGGTGTAGGTGTAGGAAATGCACCATTACCAGAGCTAGGGAAGCTCGCCCAGTCTAGCTTGGATCTAGCGCTAGGACGTGGGGGAGACCAGGTGGCCATAAAGGACGATTCTGGAAAAGTTCGCTTCTATGGTGGAAAAACCAATCCAATGGAAAAACGAACGCGTGTAAGGGCAAGGGTAATTTCCCATGCACTACGAGATCTCGTCAAAGCAAGTGACCGTGTCATAATTATGGGGCATCAAGCTCCTGATATGGATTCGATTGGTTCTGCGATAGGAATATTGAATATTGCCCAAACCAATCAAGTAGATGGGTATATTGTATTTGATCCGGATGATGTAACGACAGGGGTCAATCGTTTAGTCGAGGCAATTAAATCAGAGCCGAATTTATGGCAGCATTTTGTGAGCCCAGAAACGGCAGAGGACCTTATTACGAGTAGGAGCTTAATTGTTGTAGTCGACACCCATAAGCCTTCTATGGTAGTAAGTAAGCGACTATTAGGTAAGTCAGAATACAAAGTAGTCATTGATCATCACCGTCGTGCAGAGGAATTTATAGATAATCCTACATTGGTATATATGGAGCCATATGCTTCATCAACTGCTGAATTAGTGACGGAATTACTGGAGTATCAGCCAAAGGGCGAGAAGCTTAAGATGCTGGAGGCAACGGCATTACTGGCTGGTATCATTGTAGATACGAAAAGCTTTACATTACGAACTGGCTCTAGAACATTTGATGCAGCCTCTTATTTACGAGCGAAAGGGGCAGACACCGTTCTGGTGCAACAGTTCTTAAAGGAAGACTTGGATTTATATGTGAAACGGAGTAAACTAATTGAACGAACGGAGATTTATCGTAACACTATTGCGATTACAAAAGGAGCACCCGGTGAAATCTACGGGGCGGTACTAATTGCACAGACAGCAGATACATTGCTGACTATGACGGGCATTTCTGCTTCATTTGTTATTGCAGAGCGTAGTGATGGTAGGGTTGGAATCAGTGCCCGGTCATTAGGGGAAATCAATGTTCAAATCATTATGGAGCAAATGAATGGTGGAGGTCACTTAACAAATGCGGCTACCCAATTAGAGGATATGACAATTGAAGCTGCAGAAGCACTTTTAAAAGCTATATTAGATGAGTATTACGAGGGGAGAGAAATAGAATGAGAGTAATATTTTTACAAGATGTGAAAGGTAAAGGTAAAAAAGGCGAAATTAAAAATGTTTCAGATGGCTATGCTAGAAACTTTTTATTAAAAAATAAATTAGCAGAAGAAGCTACTCCTGGGAATTTAAAGGCTTTGGAAGCTCAAAAGCGAAAATCTAAGCAGTTAGAACAAGAAGAGAAGAATGAAGCGGAGAAATTAAAAACGAAGCTTGAAAGTCTAGAAGTTAAATTGAACGCTAAATCTGGTGATGGTGGAAGATTATTTGGTTCCATTACAAGTAAACAAATTGCCGATAGTTTAAATAAAGACCATGGGATTAAAATTGATAAACGGAAGGTCGAGCTGGATCAACCAATTCGTGCTTTAGGATATACCAATGTCCCGGTTAAACTTCATCCGGAAGTTATGGGGACGGTTAAAGTACATGTTGTGGAACAGTAAGTTGCCGATGCTTACGGTTAAAGGAGGAATAAATCATGAGTGAGTGGAACGATCGAACTCCGCCACATAATATAGAGGCGGAACAAGCTGTCCTTGGAGCCATCTTTCTTGAACCAGAGGCATTTTCAACAGCGTCTGAGCTACTTTTGCCAGGCGATTTCTACCGAGCAAGTCACCAGCGCATATTTGAAACGATGCTTAAGCTATCGGATAGAGGAGAACCAATTGACTTAGTAACGGTTACGACGTCATTAGCAGATAGTAAGCAAATCGAAGAAGCTGGTGGTGTTTCCTATTTAACGCAGTTAGCAGAAAGTGTACCGACTGCAGCAAACATTGAATACTATGCTAAAATCGTGGAAGAAAAAGCAGTTCTTCGTCGTCTCATTCGAACGGCAACGGATATTGTCACCACAACATTCGCCCGGGAAGATGAGGTAGAGGATGTTTTAAACGAAGCGGAAAAAAGTATTCTAGAGGTTTCTGGTCGTAAGAATACGGGTAGCTTTAAGGAAATCAAGGATGTACTAATCGAAGTATACGATAAGATTGAAATGCTTCATCGTAATAAAGCAGACGTCACTGGTATCCCGACAGGCTACCGTGACTTAGATAAAATGACATCTGGATTCCAGCGCAATGACTTAATTATTGTGGCAGCCCGACCATCTGTAGGTAAAACGGCATTCGCCTTAAATATTGCGCAAAATGTTGCCGTAAATACGGATGAAAATGTTGCGATATTTAGTTTGGAGATGGGTGCAGACCAGCTCGTACAACGTATTCTCTGTGCAGAAGGAAATATCGATGCCCAGCGTCTACGTAATGGTGCACTCGAGCCAGATGATTGGACAAAACTTACGATGGCAATGGGGAGCCTATCCAATGCGGGAATCTTCATTGACGATACACCAGGTATCCGTGTAAGTGAAATTCGTTCCAAATGCCGTCGCTTAAAGCAAGAGCATGGATTAGGAATGATTTTAATCGATTATCTTCAGTTAATCCAAGGTAGTGGTAAGCCTGGCGAAAACCGTCAACAAGAGGTATCGGAAATCTCACGTTCCCTAAAGGGGTTAGCTCGTGAATTAAATGTTCCATTAATCGCATTATCACAGCTATCACGTGGTGTAGAACAACGTCAGGACAAGCGCCCGATGATGTCTGACCTCCGGGAGTCTGGAAGTATTGAGCAGGATGCGGACATCGTTGGCTTCCTATATCGTGATGACTATTATGATAAAGAGTCTGAGAAACAGAACATTATAGAAATTATTCTGGCTAAACAACGTAACGGTCCAGTTGGAACAGTAGAATTAGCCTTTGTAAAAGAATACAATAAGTTCGTGGATTTGGATCATCGCTATCAAGCTAGTGATATCCCACCAGAACCTATTCATGCCTAACAGCCTTGAGAGAGGCTGTTTTTTTGTGGTTATATAACATAACGTTCGTGTTCTGTTTATACCCCTCCCCCTTTGTTTATTTTTACAAGACTATAAATAAAGCGGATATTCCACCACGATAGAGTTAAACTAACGATAATAGCTTGTCTTTCACCAAGCTCGAAAATATTATTACAAATTGCCGAACGATATATGATTAAATCAAATTATTATTCGTGTTTACATTGACTATTAGCTGAAACATTGGTACACTTACCAATGGAATTAAACCAAATACATATAATGTATAAAATTATGGAGGTGCGCTATGTCCTCAGTAGTAGTTGTTGGAACCCAATGGGGTGACGAAGGTAAAGGAAAAATCACAGATTATTTATCACAAAACGCAGAAGTGGTTGCTCGTTATCAGGGTGGTAATAATGCTGGTCATACTATTAAGTTTGATGGAGTTACTTATAAGCTTCACTTAATACCGTCTGGAATTTTCTTTAAAGAAAAGATATGTGTATTAGGTAACGGTATGGTTATCGATCCAAAAGCGTTTGTTGAAGAAATTGCTTATTTACATGAGAGAAATGTTTCAACCGATAATTTACGAATTTCAAATCGTGCCCATGTTATTTTACCGTATCATTTGAAATTAGATATATTACAAGAAGAAGAAAAAGGTATCCATAAAATTGGTACAACGAAAAAAGGAATTGGACCTGCTTATATGGATAAAGCAGCAAGATCAGGAATTCGTATTGCGGATTTACTTGATAAAGAGGTGTTCCGTGAGAAGCTGGAGCAGAACTTAAAAGAAAAGAATCGTTTATTTGAAAAGGTATATGAAGTAGAGCCATTAAATGTGGAAGATATAGTAGAAGAGTATTATGAATATGGACAACAAATGGCGAAGTATGTTTGTGATACTTCCGTTGTGTTAAATGATGCGCTTGATGAAGGCCGTCGCGTTCTATTCGAAGGTGCACAAGGGGTTATGCTGGATATTGACCAAGGGACTTATCCATTTGTAACATCCTCTAACCCAATTGCTGGTGGGGTAACGATTGGTTCTGGCGTTGGCCCGACGAAGATTAAGCATGTCGTTGGTGTCTCTAAAGCCTATACAACGCGTGTAGGAGATGGACCATTCCCGACGGAACTACATGATGAAATTGGTAATCAAATTCGCGAGGTTGGTCGCGAATATGGTACGACAACAGGAAGACCACGCCGTGTTGGCTGGTTTGATAGTGTCGTCGTTCGCCATGCAAGAAGAGTAAGCGGAATTACCGATTTATCATTAAACTCCATCGATGTATTAACTGGAATTGAAACATTGAAGATTTGCGTGGCGTATAAATATAAAGGGGAGATCATGGAAGAATTCCCTGCAAGCCTTAAGGTACTAGCAGAATGTGAACCAGTTTATGAGGAAATGCCTGGTTGGACAGAGGATATTACGAATGTGAAGAGCCTGCATGAACTACCAGCGAATGCACGTCACTATTTAGAAAGAATATCACAATTAACACAAATCCCATTATCCATCTTTTCAGTAGGACCGGACAGAACACAGACAAATCTGGTTCGCAGTGTATATGGAAACTAAGCAGAAGGAGAGCAGAGATGCTCTCTTTTTTTGTTGGCGTAAATAGTCGATTTTCTATAATAGACGAACCGCAGACGATCGTATTGTTCCCTCAAAAGTCGTGTTACACGAATGTAAACAAAATGTATAAAAATGGAAGAAATACCCCATTTTTCAACAAAAATCGGATAAAAATACAGTGATTTTAGAAAATTTTGTTGCTTATTATACAATTAGTTTACAAAAAGGCGGATGATGTTCCTTACCCTATAGGATTATGGTAGATTAGTAGAGGGTAGACATAGGTCTTTTAATCTATAAAAAAATAACCATTTATATATATATTACATATAGTAATAGGGGGAAAGCATGTGTTCTCGAGAAAAAGAAAGCAAGCTAAGCAGAAAAATAGTCTGCTTAAGAAAGCCATCATTAGTACGGGGCTGGTAACCGTCTTAGCGACAGGAGTCGTCTTTGCGGAGGAGACAGATACGGTAGACAAGGTGCATCACGTTTATATTAATGGCGAATATATCGGCCAGGTAAGCGATGAACAAATTGTTAACCAAGTCATCGATGCCAAGCTTCAAGTAGAGGAAGAAAAATATCAGGATATTGATCTAAGCATAGGAGAAGACGTTAAATTAGTCTCCGAATTAGTGTTTAATCCGACCTATAACAACGACTCAATTAAGGAATATCTAGAAAATCATCTTTCTGTTCAAGCTCAAGCGGTTGAGCTAACCATTGGTGATAAAGTAGTAGGATATTTTGAAAATGAGCAAGACGCCCAAAAGGTAATAGAAGATTATAAACTAAAGTATACGGATAAAGATACATTAGATTTACTAGAAGCTGCTAAATCAGCGTCGAGTGATACACCAAAAGAACTAGTAGACCTAGAGGTTGGTGAATCTACTATTGTAGACGTTACATTATCGGAAGATGTTTCATATTCTACTAAAAAAGTGAATCCAAAAGAGGTTTTAACAGTAGCAGACGGTCTGGCGTTACTGGAAAAAGGCACCCTTAAAGAAGAGACACATGCAGTTCAAGAAGGAGAAGTGCTAGGGGAAATTGCCTCTCAATACGATTTAACGATAGAAACTTTGTTAAAGTTAAACCCATCACTTAAAGAAGATTCGCTTCTTCAAATCGGACAAGAACTTCATGTAACAGAGTTAAAGCCTTTTGTTGATGTAATCGTGACAAAGGAAGAGAAGAAAAAGGAAGATGTTTCGTTTGAAACCGAAGTCGTTGAATCGGACGAGTTGTATAAAGGCGAAGAAGAAGTACAGCAAGAAGGCTCTGATGGTGAGAAAGTCGTTCATTATGCGATCGAAATTCGTAATGGCAAAGTAACATCTACTGATGTAGTAGATGAAGAAATGGTGAAAGAGCCGGTTAATAAAGTCATTGTCAAAGGAACTAAAGTAATCCCATCCAGAGGGACCGGCGACCTATCCTGGCCAACGGTTGGCGGATACATTTCCAGCCATATGGGAAATCGTTGGGGATCTTACCATAAGGGAATTGACATTGCACGGCCATCGAATCGTTCTATATTAGCTGCTGACAATGGAACAATTGTATCTGCCGGCTATCAAGGTGGATTTGGTAATAAGATTGAAATTAACCATAATAATGGTATGAAAACAATTTATGCACATCTTTCATCTATTGATGTAGAGGTCGGACAAACCGTTGAAAAAGGCCAACAAATCGGTGTCATGGGATCAACAGGAAATTCAACCGGTGTTCACTTACACTTTGAAGTGTATAAAGATGGCAAATTAGAAAACCCTGTAGACTATTTGAAATAGCATTAGAAAACGCTGACTCATCATGATGTAATGAGTCAGCGTTTTTAGTGATAGCTTTTTCTTCATATATTTGTTGCATGAGGGAAAGCTTAGACCAAGTTACCGTCTTTCATAAAGCTGTTACAACCTACATCGGTCTTTAGAAACAAGACATTTAACTTAAAGTACGTTAAAATAAAGGAATACCAACCTAATAAACAACTAACTTTGAATATATATTAATGAATAAAGAAGAAAAGGATGTGTTCATATGGCACAGAAAATTTTAGTAGTAGATGATGAACAACCAATTGCAGATATATTGAAATTCAATTTAGAAAAAGAAGGCTATGAAGTAGTCGTGGCAAATGATGGTGACGAAGCAATTAAATTGGCTGAAGCAGAAAATCCAGATTTAATCTTATTAGATATTATGCTACCGAATAAAGATGGTAATGAGGTATGCCGTGAAATCCGTAAAACGAAAACGACACCTATTATTATGCTAACAGCTAAGGATTCTGAAATTGATAAGGTATTGGGTCTGGAGTTAGGTGCAGATGACTATGTTACCAAGCCATTCAGTAATCGAGAATTAATTGCCCGGGTAAAAGCCAATCTTCGCAGACAACAGCAAGTACCTGAAGATGATACAAGAGAAAATAAAGACATTACAATTGGATCCCTTACGATTCGCCCGGATGCCTATACGGTGTCACGTGATGGAAAAGAAATCGAACTAACCCACCGCGAATTTGAACTATTACATTATTTAGCTCGCCATATCGGGCAAGTTATGACCCGAGAACATTTACTTGAAACGGTATGGGGCTATGACTACTTTGGTGATGTTCGTACGGTCGACGTAACCGTAAGAAGACTAAGAGAAAAAATTGAGGAGAATCCAAGTAACCCAGCGTGGATTGTGACACGACGTGGTGTTGGATATTATTTACGTAATCCTGATCAGGAGTAGGTTTTATGCATAAAGTCGGCTTTTTCCGTTCGATACAGTTAAAATTAATCCTTATTTATATCTTGCTAATCTTATTAGCCATCCAGATTATCGGTTCTTATTTTACTACTTCCTTGGAAAGAGAGCTAACGTCTAACTTTAAGAGCTCCATCGATGGCAGAATCGAAGTGTTAAGCCATTATTTACAAGAAGCTTTTAACAAGGAGCGCACCGATGAAGAAGAGCCAACTATCCAAGAGGATGTCCAGGGGATTATTGGCGATATCGAAACCGATAGCTCGTGGAAAAATCTAATCGTTGTCAATAATCAAAGTAAAGTGTTGGCTACAAACAATTATAGTCAGCAGGATAAGATTGGCAAAAAAGATACGCGAGACATCATTCAAAAAGTATTACTTTTCTCCGATGAACAGGTTCAGGATAGAAAAGATTCAGATGGGAATCGTATACACGTTCAGGCAACCCCCTTATTTGATAACGAAGAGAATATGGTCGGTGTCATTTATTTAGAAGCATCGTTACAAGACATTTATGATCAGTTATCGGAAATCAACCAAATTTTTTATCAGGGGACAATATGGGCGATATTAGTATCTGCCATACTTGGAATATTAGTGGCTAGAGCCATCACAAAGCCGGTTATGGAAATGCGTAGGCAGGCCCAAATTATGGGGAAAGGTGATTTTACGCAAAAGGTTAATGTTTATGGTACCGATGAAATCGGGCAGTTAGCCATCGCGTTTAATGATTTAAATGATCAGCTGAAACACTCCTATGCTAAGACAGAAGAAGAAACGAGGAAATTAAACTCTGTTATTGAAAATATGTCTGACGGGGTAATTGCAACTGATGAGACGGGTGCTGTAACCTTAATGAACGAGCCAGCAGGTATCCTTCTAGGGGTGAATCCAGAAGAGATATATGGCCAACGAATTATGGATGTATTAAAACTAGATGAAAAAGTAGTAGATCCATCCGAATTACCGGAAAATGGCTCCATGATTATTGACTTTAGTGAAGACGATGATATATTCCTCATTCGGGCGAACTTCTCTACGGTAACCGATGAGGATGATGACGTTACGGGCTTTATTACGGTTATTAGTGATGTTACCGAACAGGAAAAGATTGAACAAGAGCGTAGAGAGTTTGTATCGAATGTATCCCATGAGCTAAGAACACCATTAACAACGATGAAAAGCTATATGGAAGCATTAATAGATGGCGAGTGGAAAAATGAAGACATCGCGCCTAGATTCTTGGAAGTGACACAAAACGAAACAGAACGCATGATTCGAATGGTCAATGATTTATTACATCTTTCTAAGATGGATAATAAAGAGCATCAGCTGCAAAAAGAACGAACCGAGTTTATCCAGCTATTCCATCATGTTATTGATCGATTTGAAATGAATTCGCCTGAACATATTGAGATTGTTCGGGAATTACCAAATGAAAAGCTCTTTGTCTGGATCGATCAGGATAAGTTAATCCAGGTTATTGATAATATCATTTCAAATGCTATTAAGTATTCCCCTGAGGGTGGCAAAGTTACTTGCCGCGTAATTAAACAAAGACATCAAATCCTAGTGTCTATTACGGATGAAGGTATGGGAATTGCTTATGATAAGCTGGAGAAAATCTTTGAACGATTCTACCGAGTGGATAAAGCGCGTACGAGAAAGCTTGGCGGTACCGGATTAGGTCTTGCTATCTCGAAGGAATTAGTAGAAGCACACCATGGCAGAATTTGGGCGAAAAGTAAAGAAGGCAAAGGAACGACGATATTATTTACGCTCCCGCTAATGGGTAAGAAGCGGAGGAATAATTCATGAAGCTAGAAGTGATCAAAACTTATATTTTAGCTATACTAGTCGGAATTAGTCTTATTCTGTCCTATAGCCTTTGGAATTATAATCCGGATAAAGAAACGTTAGAGGAAGAACAGTTATTAGATCCTAATGAATTAGACTTAGGTGGTACGACGGAATTAAGGAACTCACTCGTGGTGCCCAGTCAAATGATTTTTAGTAAATATGAAAATAATTACTTTAGTTTTTCCAATCCAGAAGAGCGTACGAAATTATTTCAGGACATGACCTCGTGGGTTCTGTATAATTTCCGAATTAGTGAGGCAAATGGAAGGCCGAATGTAACACAGGGATATCTAGTAGAATTAATTTTCCCAGAAGCGTTACCGATGGATGTCATTCCGAACTTTTTTACCGTAAATAATCAGGATGAATTTCAGGTTCCAGACAATGAGAGTTTTGAACGGGTTTATGTCACGTTTAATGAAAGCGAGCAATCAATGACATTTAGCTTTCTTTCTGTAGATGGAAAAACACAACTACGAGCAGATGTAAATAATGCACAAAAATACGATCTATTATATAGTACCATTTCGAACTTAACCGATTTAGAAGAATATACGATGCTAGAGTCTTCGGACTACCCGATCTTTGTTCCGATAGAACCTAGTAATTTAATGAAATATGATTTAAGGATCAAAAAATTGCCTTATTCTGTATTAAAGAATGCTCTATTCTTAGATCCTTCAGCGGTAATAGAGAATATTACAGCAGATCAGACACTTTGGTATCAGGATGGTCCTAGATCGATGCAAGTATTTGATGCAGATAGTAGTATTCGTAGTATGGAGTTCATTTATGCCCAAGCAACTAGAAGTCCGATGACCGTTCTTGAAATATTAGATAAAAGTATTTCCGAAATTAACGGATTTAATGGTTGGCCAAATCATTATCAATTAGAGAATATTGACACGCTATACAATGATATTCAGTATCTGATGTACTATAAGGGATATCCAGTTTTTCACCCAGATAACGTTACGATGATTGAACAACGGTTAACGAGTACGGAGATAATAGAGCACAGGCAACCATTATTTTCGATTTCATATGTAGTAGAGGGAGAGGAATATAGAATCCCTTCTGGTAAAAAGCTAATTAATTGGTTGAAGGGTGAGGATTCCCTTTATTCATTGGGGGATATCCAAGATATTAAAATTGGGTATCGACTAAACCCTCTTTCTGATATAGCCATTAGTTTAACACCTGCTTGGTACATTAAAGTTCATGATAGGTGGCTGCAAGTAAATCTAGACGATAACCTACCTAGAAAGGAGTGAGTTAAGGATGCAATGGGGTCAAATAAAATCATTATTTATCCTTTCCTTCTTACTTCTTGATATATATTTGATCGTTTTAGTCGTGCAAAAGCAGGATGATGTAAGCTTATTGGAATCAACGTCAACAGAGGAACAAGCATTTCTGGAAATAGAAAACATAACCATTCCAGAAAATTTACCTGAATCGGTACCGAATGAGTCCTTAATGGCTACAGAGCCAAAACAATTTACCGAGGATGAAATAGCAGAAATCACCGCTAGAGAAGATCAGGATGTGGTAGTTGTCAATGATAGATTTATTATTGCCCAAATGAAAACACCTTTTGCTGTTCCAGAAAATGCTAAAGGAGAAGAAATAGAACAATTGCTTGCTAGTACGGTATACTTAGGGGATGAGTATACGTTTGATTCTTGGGATAGTGATCGGAATGTGCTGATATTCTTTCAGAAAAAGGATACTCGCACCATATACTATAATCAAAATGGCATGATCCTCGCCTTCTTAAATGATAACGATGAAATAGTTGGCTATATGCAAACCTATTTGGGAGAACTGGAAGTAATCAATGCGGAAGAGTCGGTAGTAAAACCTCTATCTGCGATTCGAGAGCTATATAATAAAAACGCATTATTTTCCAATGAAGAAGTGACAGGTTTTGAACTTGGTTACCATACATTCTTCCCTTCTGATAGTGGACGTCAAGTACTAGTTCCAACATGGAAATTTACGATCAATGAATCTCGAAGTCGTTTAGTGGACGCATTTGAGAGAAAAGTTATTCCAGTTAACCATGAATTTGTCGAAAATGTAATAAACTTAAGTATCGAGAATACTTTAGCAATTGCTGGAAATGAAGATTTTAAACAGGAAATGCTAGACCTATTGTCTAGCAAATTAGAGCAATCGGAGTGAATCAACATGGCATTACGTTTTAGTGTCCTAGCATCCGGGAGTACGGGAAATGCTTTTTATATCGAATCAGATAAAGAGAAGCTGTTAGTGGATGCGGGCCTGAGCGGAAAACAAATGGACAAGCTCTTTAGCGATGTTCACGTTTCACCGTCAGACTTATCCGGGATCCTCGTCACACATGAACACAGTGATCATATTAAGGGATTAGGGATCCTAGCGAGAAAGTATAATCTACCAATCTATGCAAATGAAAAAACCTGGAAAGCGATGGAAGGCTCCATCGGTAAGCTATCGCTCGACCAGAAATTTATATTTAATAGAGAAGAAGTAAAAACATTCGGTGACATCGATGTGGAATCATTTGGCGTTTCTCATGATGCAGCAGAGCCGATGTTTTATGTCTTCCGCAATAACGGAAAAAAGGTAGCACTGGTTACCGATTTAGGATACGTGTCCGAGCGAATTAAGAAAACCGTTGAAGGTGCCGACGCCTACATCTTTGAAGCCAATCACGATGTCGGTATGCTCCGCATGGGCCGTTACCCATGGAGCGTCAAACGCCGTATCCTAGGCGACTCCGGCCACGTATCCAACGAAGACTGTGGACTAGCTTTAACAGATATTATTGATAACAATACAAAGCGGATTTACCTAGCACACTTAAGTAAAGACAACAACATGAAAGACCTCGCCCGCATGTCAGTAGGAAACATCTTAGAGGAGCGAGGAATAAAGATAGATTTACATGATACCGACCCAGCCGTACCAACACCAATGTTTGAAGTGGGGTAGGATTGGGATAGGATTTTGATTTGGGTTTGGGAGAGCGACCGGGGGCGGGGCGCTCTCTTTTTTGTGCGGATGGGATGGAGGGGGGCAGTCTATGGCCTTTTTTGGATGCTAGCGGGGATAAAGGTAACAGAGGAAGAGTATCAGAGCTCTTTTTCGGTTGAGCGGGGTGAAAAAGGTAACGGAGAGGTGCTGTCAAAGCCCTTATTAGGTTGAGTGAGAGTCAAAAGGTAATAGAGAGATGCTGTCAGTGGCTGTTTTTGGATGGTAGCGGGGAAAAGGTAACAGAGAGGAGCAGTCAGTGCCCATTTTCGATTGGGCGGGGTGAAAAAGGTAACAGAGAGGAGCAGTCAGTGCCCATTTTCGATTGGGCGGGGTGAAAAAGGTAACAGAGGGATAGTATCAGTGCCCATTTTCGGTTGAGCGAGGCGGAAAAGGTAACAGAGAGGAGCAGTCAGTGCCCATTTTCGATTGAGCGGGGTGAAAAAGGTAACAGAGGGATAGTATCAGTGCCCATTTTCGGTTGAGCGAGGCGAAAAAGGTAACAGAGAGGAGCAGTCAGTGCCCATTTTCGATTGAGCGGGGTGAAAAAGGTAACAGAGGGATAGTATCAGTGCCCATTTTCGATTGAGCGAGGCGGAAAAGGTAACAGAGAGGAGCAGTCAGTGCCCATTTTCGATTGAGCGAGGAGAAAAAGGTAACAGAGGAAGAGTATTAGTACCTTTTTCTGGATAAGTATCGTCAAAATAAGCGTTATTCATGCCCTTTTTCTTGCTAACAAACACAAGAAGGTAATAGATACGGGCAGTCTGAGTTCGTTCTCCATCTGATAAGCATATTCCAAAAGGTAATCCACCCTAAAGAAAAAAGTTCAAAAGGGAGTAGTTAGTCCCTTTTGAACCAAGTTACTGATAGTAAGACCATCGGTTGACGTTTATTAATGTATATTTTTTTGTTAATATTCTTCTGAGTTTTTTCTTAGAGGTGGTGATTCTGCACCAATCGTAGATAAGGGGAATGGTGATTTTTTTATTTGGGAATAGCAATCTTAACTCTTCTATACTTCGTAAAACGGCATCGTCAATGAACTCCTTGTGATTACAATTGGAACAAATACAATGTTTACCTTCAACTACCAGTTTGATCCTCCCACAGACTTTACAGCTAGCACCCTTTCTCAGCTCCTCATATTTATACTTGGGCAACTTGGAATATGGAGATTCCTTCAAATGAAGGGAAGCTAACTTTTTGGCCAGTGCAAGATGCTTCTTGGTTAGCCGGGATGAGATGGTATTAAGTTGTTTTACATGACGCTTTAGTTGTGTAGGAAAAATGATAGGTTTATCAGATGGTGCGTGATACATGGTGAACTCGGGGTTTATAAAAACAACGGAAGCATGGAGAGTGAAGTTCATTCCGAGGGTCTGGAGTAATTGTCTAAGGAGGGTTTCGGTTCTGTTGAGTTGGGTAAGTGGATTTGCGATTTCGAGTTTATTTCGGTAAATGCGGTCTCTATCGTAGTAAAAATCCCCATCGTAATTTTTGACTTCATACAAGTAAATTCTGTCGGCAATAATCAGGGTATCAATTTGAAATGTTGTATGGTTGACCTGGAGTAGTAAATCATTCAATACATAACAATCTAGATTCAGCTCTCGCGTCACGGCATCAAACATTACCTCTCCTTCATAGCCTTTTTTCAAATGGAGTAAATACTGTTTGTCCTTCTCTGATAACTCTATTCTGTTCTGCAAGATTTCCAGGACTGCTAGTTCCACTGGTTTGGTTCGTTTTTTATATTCCATATGCCACATCCTTTCTACTAAAAATCTATTATATTTCCTTGCTAAATGCAACCTCATGTTTATTCCAATCAAAACAGAACATAATAAAAACTGGAATTCGATATAAAGGAGCTATTATATGGGTTACTACGATCAACATTATCCACCGAATCCCCATCGAAGGAGAAAAAATAATTGGCTTCCTATTTTGCTCGGTGCTGCTATTGGGGTGCTAGTGATGGCGATAGCGGTTCCGAGAATCCAAGAGATGGGGCAAGAGGATAATAATCATACGAATATGGTAAACAACACGGAGGAACAGCTCGTTTCCTTAGATATTTCCACGCGCATCACGGAGGTGGTGGAGGTTGTGTCGCCTACTGTGGTTGGGATTACGAATCTACAGCATAAGGCCGATTTTTGGGAGCAACAGCAGGAGAGTGAAGCGGGAACGGGATCTGGGGTAATTTATAAAAAAGATTCCCGCTATGCGTATGTCGTCACCAACCATCATGTCATTGAGGGGGCGGATGACATTGAGGTGATGCTCAATGATGACACGGTATTACAGGCCGAGCTTTTGGGAGCGGATTTGTTCTCTGATTTGGCGGTATTACGGATAGATGGGACTAATGTAGACCGGACGATCGAGCTTGGATCAACGGAGCATTTAAAGGTTGGAGAGCCTGTTATTGCGATTGGCAATCCGTTAGGGCATATGTTTTCTGGGTCTGTGACGCAAGGGATTGTGAGCGGGACACAGCGGACGATACCACAGGATTTTAATTTAGATGGTCGAGCAGATTGGCAAGCCGAGGTTATTCAGACGGATGCAGCGATTAATCCTGGGAACAGTGGTGGTGCCTTAATTAATATGGATGCCAAGCTCATTGGTATTAACTCGATGAAAATTAACCAGGAAGCGGTTGAAGGAATAGGCTTTTCCATCCCAATTGATACGGCAAGGCCCATTATGGATGAGTTAGAAAAAACCGGGCAAGTAAAACGACCATACTTAGGAGTAGAAATTTATTCGCTTGAAGAGATCCCTAGAATGGAATGGTCTGAGACGCTAAATCTTCCAAGTAAAGTGGAAGGTGGCGTGTATGTGTGGAGTGTGGAGCCGCGCTCACCTGCAGATCAAGCAGGGTTAGACCGACTGGATGTTATCACCCATCTAGATGGAAGACAAATCATGAATATGATTGATTTACGAAAAATCCTGTACCAGGAAAAAGAAGTCGGGGATGAAATTCAGGTGACGTATTACCGAGAAGGTAAGAAAATCGAAACAACGTTAACATTAGATGTACAGCGATAAGGACAGGAAAAGGGCATCTTGATTCCGAGTGAAGGAGTCAGGATGCTGTTTTATTCACAGCTAAGTTTCATGTTTTCTGTGTAAAGACCCACAACTTATCCCCATTTTCAAAAAGTTATTCACAAATTATGTGTATAAATCAGAGTGCACTCTATATTTTGTGTCAAATAAAATCGAAAACACAAAATATCTGCGAACATTTGTGCATATGTGGATAAAAATGTGTATAACTAAACAAAACTAAGTTGATAATCTGTTAATATCTGAATTTCCTCTAAAACTTTTTCCAGGGACATGCTTGATTAATAATAGAAGCAAAATAAGAAGTACAATATCTAGCCGAGCTTGAAAGGCAAAAGCAAGAAAACCATCTACCGCTATCAACGGAAGTTTTGAATAATAAATCGCCCCTACCATAATTACGAGCAAAGGAATGCTTGCTTTTCGAACATACATCCCACCCGCTATTAATGCCCCGCAGCCTAATTCGGTAACAGCTACTAGGAATAAGGTCGTTTCAGGAAATGGGACACCTAGAGAATGAAAGGTGGCTCGAAAATCGGTATTGATTAACTTCATCACCCCAGAAGTAATAAACACATAACCAACCGCGTAACAAAGCCAGGTTGCCATATTCAAGGACACTTTTATCGGAATCTCCCCCTTTACGAGATGATACTCCCTACAATGTATGCGAAAAGGTGGACAAAATTGACAAGCAATCAAAAGTTTCACTTCTTGAAAAATTCTAATCATAACATTTTCCTTCTGGTAAACAAAAATGTATAGTATAAAAAGAGACTGAATTGAGAAACGCTGATTCTATAGTGTTTTGTTTATGGTAGATAGGAAAGAAAAGGAATCCTTTCCGACTGCTAAGAAAAACCCCTAGAGTGAATGGGCGTTTATCTAATAACAGAAGGAAGTGCAACAGATGTTAAGACGTTTTTTCTCTTACTATAAGCCTCATAAAAGGCTTTTTATTATTGATTTTACTTGTGCGGTATTTGTAGCTATTTTGGAATTAGCCTTTCCAATTGCCGTACAGCAGTTTATCGATAAATTACTCCCTACTGAAAATTGGGATATAATCGTGCTTGTTAGTGTATCGCTATTAGCGGTTTATTTATTAAGTACGTTTATGCAATATGTCGTGACCTATTGGGGTCATAAGCTTGGTGTCAATATTGAAACCGACATGCGCCAGGATTTATTTCAGCATGTACAAAAACAGTCGTTCCGTTTTTTTGATAATACGAAAACAGGACATGTTATGAGTAGAATCACCAATGACCTTTTTGATATTGGGGAATTTGCTCACCATGGGCCAGAGGATTTATTTATCGCGTTTATGACATTTGTTGGTGCATTTACCCTAATGTTCAATATTAATTTCCATTTATCGGTTATCATCTTGATTATCGTTCCGATCCTCATTTGGTTAATTACATATAGTAATATCAAAATGAATCAGGCTTGGAAATCCATGTATGAAGAGATTGCAGAGGTAAATGGACGTGTAGAAGACTCTGTTTCTGGTGTACGTGTTGTCCAATCATTTACAAATGAAGATTACGAAATGAGCCGTTTCACAAAAGATAATTACAACTTTAGAAAAGCAAAGGTTGGCGCTTATAAAATCATGGCATTTGTTCATTCCAACATTTACATGATGATGCGGTTAATTGTCTTAGTTGTTTTAGTTTACGGTGCATGGCTAACCTTTAACAACCATATGTCGTATGGGGAATTAGTAAGTTTTATTTTATTTACGAATGTATTGTTTAACCCAATCAATAAAATTAGTGCCTTACTTGAAATGTATCCAAAAGGAATGGCAGGATTCAAACGATTTATTGATATTCTTGATACAGAGCCGGATGTGCAGGACAGACCAAATGCTAAACCAGTGAAAAACCTAAAAGGCTATATCTCTTTCCATAAGGTCACCTTTGGCTATGAGAAAACCCAAGGCCCGGTAATAAAAGCAATGAATTTCCATATTAATGCAGGAGAGACGGTCGCTTTTGTGGGTCCATCTGGGGCAGGAAAAACAACAATCTCTTCCTTAATTCCACGTTTTTATGATGTGGATAGTGGGCAAATTACGATTGATGGCATAGATATTCGCGACATGACAAAACGCTCTTTACGTGAGCATATTGGGATTGTGCAGCAGGATGTGTTCCTCTTTACTGGTACACTGCGTGAAAATATCGCCTATGGTAAGTTAGATGCAACAGAAGAGGAAATTCGCGAAGCAGCGAGACGAGCACATTTAGAAGAATTCATAAATGAACTACCAGATGGATATGAAACTCAAGTTGGAGAGCGTGGACTGAAGTTATCCGGTGGTCAGAAGCAGCGGATTGCAATTGCTCGGATGTTCTTAAAGAATCCACCAATTCTAATTCTGGATGAAGCAACGTCCGCATTAGATACGGAAACAGAAATGATTATTCAACAAGCATTAAATGATTTAGCCAAAGATAGAACGACACTAGTTATTGCCCATCGACTTGCGACCATTCGCAATGCAGATCGCATTATGGTCGTGACGAAAAAAGGAATCGAAGAAGAAGGAACACATGATGAATTAGTGAAACGAAATGGTGTCTTTGCTAATTTGCATAAAGTACAAATGCATTAAAGGGAAGAGAAGATTTGCTACGGAAAACGGGCAAATCTTCTTTTTTTACAAGATAAAAACGTATAAAGTCAAAGCGGTCTAGCTCCGGTCACTTGCGACTGGCGAGCACCCCACCACCGTACGATAAGTCAACATCAGCTTACTCCGGTCACCGCGTTCCCTTTCTCTCTACAGTTAAGTCTAGTCCGTACGTCGCAAGTGGTCGCACTAGCTTTTCTCATGACCCAAGGGAATCAGAGAAAATACTATCAAATTAGTACCAAACCATTCTTTAATCGTTTAGACTAGTAGTAGATGGAATTTCTTTACGGAATAGGAGGTTGTCATGTGGTAGCTGAAAATAACAGCTCGACTAAGTTTACGGTGTTAGCCACTTTCTTTAATTGTTTACTTTTTATCGTCTCAGTAGTAGGTATCATTTATGTGGCCTTTTTAGAAAATCAGGATGTTAATAAATCACTCTTTTACATTACTTTCGGATTGTTGACGATGAGCTTTGGAGGCCGATTCATTTTGAACATCTTATCGCTAAGAAAAGGATAACGTGTAGAAATCCTAGGGTATCATGTTAGCTTCCAGGTACTAGTAAAGTATGTCCTGTCTACTGCACTAGTACCTTGGGTTATAGGTGGTCCATTGCCTTGAACTACCCACCACTTATCGACCTTATGGTCTGATTGAAGTGCAGGATTCCTAAGAACACCAACCTATTGGTTAGTTATGGATTAGGCTATCCCCGCAGTTCCTGCGGTTAATCGTAATGCTTCGTTACGAAGATTCAAACTTGCGTTAATATCTCTATCGTGACGGGTTTTACAGGTAGGACACTCCCACTCACGCAAAGCAAGATTTTTAACGTCTTTATACTTATGACCACACGTTGAACAAAGCTGACTGGAAGGGAAATTTTTCGCTACGGTCACAACCTGTTTTCCGTACCAATTTGCTTTATATTCCAACATTGTGCGAAATTGTGACCAAGATACCTCGCTGATAGCCTTAGCAAGATTATGATTCTTTAACATGTTTTTGACAGACAAATCTTCAATACCAATGATGTCGTGGTTTTTGACAATTTCGGTAGAGATTTTATCTAACATATCCTTTCTAGCATTTGCTATCTTTTCGTGAAGTCGTGCCACTTTTACTTTTTGTTTGTTCCAATTGGAAGAACTAATTTGTCGTCTTGAAAGAATACGCTGTGCTTTTGCTAATTTTCCTTCTAATGTTCGGAAGAATTTTGGATTTGCATACGTCGTTCCATCCGAAAGTGTGGCAAAGTCTTTTAATCCAACATCAATTCCAATTGCGGAACCTGTTTTTCCAAGTTGTTCAACTTCTGTTTCGGCTAAAATCGAAACGAAGTATTTTCCCGAAGAGTTACGTCTAATCGTTGCGTTCATAATGCGACCTTCTACTTCACGACTTTTCGCAAAACGAACAAGACCTAATTTCGGTAGTTTCATATGCTTATCCAAAACAGCAATATTCCCATTTACAAATTTTGTTGTATAGGATTGAACAGGATTCTGTTTTGATTTGAAACGTGGTTCGCCGTTTTGTTTTTTGTAATATCGAGTGTAAGAATCGTTTACTATTTCAACTGATTTTTGAAGGGCGATACTATCGACTTCTTTTAAAAACGGATAGTGTTTCTTTAATTCACGAACTGCCTTAATGGATTGGTTTTTATTGAAAAACTCACCTTTCCAATTATTTTCAGTCAGTTGACCGTTCTGCACCATTTCATTGACGATGTACCAATAAGCATCTTTACCTTTTTGTTTTCCAACAAAATAGTTGTAAACAAAGCGAGAACATCCAATTGTTTTGTTAATCAGTTCCATTTGCTTTTTACTTGGATAGATTCGGAACTTGTAGGCTTTTTTCACTACCATTGATTTTCACCTCCTTCATTATGTTGGATGGAAACGAATGGATGACTTTACAGAAAAAAGGTTTTACCACTCGTACCAAGCTATTATTTATCTCATCAACACGCACTCGAACAGTCGGACAATCAATCGAGATGGCAAGTAAGCCATCCCTTGTCCGAAGGCGATTCATCCCCCACTTACTCATTGGGCTTTACCCTTCTCATTCCTTGAAGTTGGGGGTTTTCTCGCCTATTTTAGATAAACCCCTAAAGGAGATGCTCGACACTTAGTCATAATCCCTATTTTGAAGCCGTAACAAATCCTATAACAGCCTTCTTAAATTCTTCTGGACAATCAAGATATGGATGATGCCCACTGTCTAATGGTTGATAAGTCGCATCTTTAAAATCAAACCCCTCTTGATGGACCGGTCCAATCGCATGATCATATTTCCCCGATAATACTAGTACAGGTTTAGTTATTAGTGGGGTAAGCTTTTTAAAGTCTTGAAAATACTCCTCAGAAGAAAAGATATGCTGCTGGAAATCTGGTTGGGTGTCTAATTGAGCATCTATTTCATCCAATTTTTCCTTATCCGCGATAGACCTAAATTGGAGTTTATAAAATAGATTCTTCTCCATTAATTGCACGGCGGTGGAAAAGAACGTATCTACTAAATCGTGGATACGATATTCCTCGATATCAATGCTGTCATGCTCTAGTCCAAGTAGCTCCCGTCCTTTCTGAATCTGATGTGCAAAGGATTCCTTCATATGTAATGTCCCATTGGAAAGGATGATGCCTTTCACTGCATTAGGGTATTTCAGTGCATAGTTCATGGCGAGCAATGCTCCAAAGGAATGCCCCATCACATACCATTCTTTTATTTGTAGCTTCAATCGGACCTCTTCCAAATCCAGGAGTAGCCTGTCTAATGTGTAATCCCCATTCTCTGCTAAATCAGACCGTCCGCACCCTCGTTGATCTAAATAGACTAGATTTAGATCCTTATGTAGTAAATCCCCTGCAAGATGCTGAAAGGATTTACTCCAATATCCAGGCCCGCCATGAAGATATAGACATGGCATCCCAGCTCCTTCTCGTTCAACATATAGATTTACGCCATCACTCGTTTTTATCATCATGTTGCTCTTTCCTCCTTAAATAATCCTCGAAAAATCACATTGGCCGATACTGGCTTCAGATTTAGCTCTCTAGCCCAGATCGATAGTTGGCCGATATGATGAATTTCATGTGCAATAATATGATGGAGAATTTCATGACGTGTAAAACTACCTTCCATCCAAGGCGCTGTAACACGTTCATTAGAGATTGCCTCATTGGATTGTAAAAAGCCCTTTATTTCATCACGACATTGGTGAGATAACTCTCTAACCTGATGGACTTCCCCGTAGCTGCTGAAATCCAACGGGATATCCTCCTTTTGTTGCATCGCACGGACCCAGCTATATTCCACATCGATAATATGTAATAACGTATGGAGGATATTGTGATGTCCCCCAATTCGTTCTTTTAAAAGTTCTTCTTTAGCGAGTTGTTCACACCAGGTAAACCACTCATCCCGAACCTGCCAATTATATTGAAAAAATGTATACATTAGCTTAACTTCCTTTCCATTCTGATTCGACAACGTATGTCGATATTTCCCGGGAAATGGGAATGCTATATTCCTTCTAACATCTCATCTAACTCCAGAAGATGCTCGGAAAGCCAGATCATTTCCTGTGTAAATCGTTTTGGTGGACCTTGACGAACATCCATATTTGCATCCAACCACCATTCACTCTCTAAGTACCAGACTAATATTAAGGCATCCGTAATAAATCGAACTCCAGTTGGATAGAAGTGGCCATACCCTTGGACAAAGGCTTTAACGCCATCGATACGAAGCGAATCGTCATCCAATGCCCCAGAGAGAACAGCCCGTCCGACATCCAATAGAAGATGGTCAACGTCCATTCGGTCAAAATCAAGTATTGCTGACAGATGACTATCTTGGAACAACAGATTATCCACCCATAAATCGCGGTGACACCAGCCTATATAATCAAGCTGAAGCTGATCCAATGGAAAAGCTTCCGTCAACTTCGATTGTTTCTCTATGATCGGTAACAGCGCTAGTTTCTTTGCTTGATCAATTTCTTCATATACCTTATTCCAATAGGTAATCCGTTCTTCTTTAGTAGGGGGGAGGAAAACGGGTTTTGCTTTAGTAGGTAAACTCCCATCATTTAATAAGGAATGCATTTTACCTATGTAAAAGCCTAAATAGTACATTTGCCCATCGGTTAACTTGCCAGGTGAAGCTAACTGACCAGCACAGAATTTCATCATGATAAATTGTTCGCCACTTGATGATTGGAAGAAGACCTCATCCTGATTCGAAACTATTTCAGGGCAGGGAAAGCCAAGGTGTTGGAGACGGTTTTGCTGGGTGAAAATTTGTTTGAGCTGCGGGATCGAATACTTTTTCAATCGGTCTTTGTTATACTGCTTGAGTAGAAACTCCCCTTGATCCGTGTAGACTTTCCATTTTAAATTTAACCAACCTCGTTTAATCGGTTCAGCCTGGAAGAAGTCCATATGAAACCGGGAGCGGACGGTATCCAGTATTTCTTCTAGTAACGCATCTTCGGATAGGATATTTTTCTTGGGAAACACCACTTTTCAGAAATTTTCTATTATTAATTATAAACTAGTCCTGAAACAAAAACAAGAACATATATTCGTAAAACAAAAAAAGCCAGTGACCCATATCAGGTCCTGGCTCTACTTTAATTGATATTGAATTAGTTGGGTATCCACACCTAAATAGCTATCCGTACCAATTCTACTAATTTCTTTAAACCCTAGTCGCTCCAGCATTTTGCGAGAACGGGTATTGGATTCGTGGGATTCTGCATAAAACGTCGTAATCCCGAAGTTCTCAGAACCATAATCGATCATCTTCCTACAGGCATGATACCCGAGTCCCTTTCCCCATAAACGACGCTCTCCGATAGCAATTCCTAATTCCGCCGCATTGTCCGCTATTTCTGCCAAATCTGCGTAACCAATGAGCTGGTCCTGCCACGTCACCCCTAGGCGAACAAAATTATTCTTATTCCTTTCCACACAATGCTTCCACCACTGATATAATTCCTCTGGGTCCCGGTGAAGCGCCCATCCATTATACGAGCAAAATATATCATCCCTACTCCAGCGAAGGATTGTGTCGTAATCAGCTAAAGCGAGTGGGCGTAATTTTAATTCCGTCATAGAAAAGTCCCCATATCGTTAATTACCAGACTGACGGTCATAGTTTCGTAGCATCATAGCGGTAGACTTTTGCATCCCAAATCGCTCATAATAAGGGACTAGGTCATCGTCACATGCCAAATCAATCATATATAGATGGTTTAAATCTCTTAGCATGTGCTCCACCAATTTGGTGCCAATCCCCTTCGCCTTGTATGCAGGTAGAACTTCAAGAAGCGGAATATAAGCGGAAAGAACGCCATCACTAATGGCGGTAATAAAACCAACCACCTGATTTTGCTCCTCATCAATTGCTATCACGACATGACTACTTTTTTCTAACAAGCTTAAATGGGTCTTCGGACTAGGTGGGTTGGGCCAGTCGACAAAGAACCCCTGCAACATTTCTTCCGTTATTCCTTCTAAGGAATTAGTATATTTCATAGGATTCACTCCAATATGTTAAGCCTTCGTTATTTGTTTTAAATGATCGATTCGATTATAATCCTGGATTACCCAGTTATTATCCTGCCAATAAATCGTGGAGATGCTCGTATTCTCAATTTTTCTTCCGGAAAGATTGATTTCCGTCTCGGAAAGATTGGATAGAATACGATAAATAACAGCACCATGGGCAACTAACAATACCCGTTTATTCGGATGCTTTTGGCGAACCTTTTCCAAGCCATTCATTACTCTCGTGGAGAAAGCTTCTAATTCCTCCTGATTCGGATACTCATGATTTGGATAAAGCTCATTACGCTCATCAAATGTTAGTCCCTCAGCATCACCGAAATGACGTTCCGCAAAATCTTCCATCACTTCAAAAGGAAGTTCTAAGTACTGATTGATGATCTCTGCCGTTCGCTTTGCTCGTTGTAATTGACTAGAAATCACTACATCATAATCTTCCGGCTTCAGTGCAGCACCACAAAGTGTTGCCTGCTGTTCACCTTTATCATTTAGCGGTATGTCTGTTTGACCTTGCATTCTTTTTTCCGCATTCCAATTCGTTTCCCCATGTCGTACTAGATATATAGTTGTCACCCTATTTCCTCCGTCTCTATTTATTTCTCGATTGATACGATAGCATCGATAAAGGAATCAATGCTCCCATTATGATGCTGAATACCGTCTACATAGTAAAAGGTCGTAGCTGTAGCCGGGTCTATTTTTTCCTTGGAATACAGATGAATCTCCTTCTGCATGCCAAGTGCTATCCCAAGCTCCGTGTGTGTCCCCCTTCCTCCAGGAAGAAGCACCAACACAACATCACTTTCCATGACTGCTTTCCATTCAGCGGTACCAATATCGCGCAACGCATCTTCTGTTGTTGCCCGTTCATTTTTCGTCCAGTCATATGTCTGATGATGCCCCGCCTGTAAGAGACGATCTCGAACATATTGGACTAGCTTTCTATTTTCCAATCCAGATGCAAGGTAAAACTTCATACTAATTTCTCCTTAATAGTCCCATTCCGATGCAAGCATCCCGTATAGGACGAGGTCTACATAATGGTCATACAACCATTCCCCTTGGCGAATCCTTCCTTCTATTTGGAAGCCTAATCGCTCGGGTATTGCCCGGCTTTTGACATTTTCAAAGCCTGCTCGTATTTCAATTCGATTCAAGTTGAGCTGGTTAAAGCCATAATCAATCATGGCCGTTACTGATCTCGTCATAATCCCATATCCTTGGAAAGGACTCCCTAGCCAGTAGCCAATAATGCCAATACGGTTCACCCAGTCAATGGTATTAAAGCCAACCATCCCAGCAAGTCGCCCACGGTAAAATATCCCTACTATTAATCCACTTCGTTCCTCAAATATAGCCCAATTCGCTTCGATAAATTGTATCGAATGATGAATCGTAGTCGTACTATCGATCCACCCTAGCCACTCTCGTAATTCATCACGAGAATAATTTATTAAATGCAACAGTTCTTCGGCATTACGCTTATCTAATAACCCTAAGGTAATTTCACCATCCACATCAAATGAAAACAAGCTATCCTCTCCCGTGCATTTATAGTTAATCTTATCATATGTATAGATAACTAACATTAGAAAAATTCTGTATAGACAAACAAAAGTGGTGAGAAATTGTTATAATAGTAGTATGTATTTTCAGATAAAGGGTATTTAAACAGTATAAGAACAGCAAAACAGAAAGAGGGGTTCCAGTGAAAATTAGAAAAGCAGTAATTTCAGATGCAGCAGGTATTGCCAAAGTCCATGTTGATAGTTGGAGAACAACCTATCGAAAAATTCTCCCGGAGTCATTCTTAAATAATTTATCCTATGAAAAGCGCACGGAACTATGGAAGAACAATATTGCTCGAGAAGATAATTATGTATTGGTAGCGGAAACGGATGAAGGAGAAATTGTTGGATTTGCAGATTGTGGCAAGAGAGAGGACAATCATGTTCCGAACTCCGGAGACATTACGTCAATTTACTTACTAGAAGAATACCAAGGAAAAGGAATTGGGATAAAACTACTAAACCAGCTTTTCCAGCATTTACAGCAACTAGGCTATAAGAAAGTGTTTGTGGAAGTGTTAGAGGCAAACAGCAGCCGTTATTTTTATGAACGCTACGGCGCTACGCTAGCGAAAACGGAGAAAATTAAAATGGCAGGAGTAGAATTGAATCTATTAACCTATGAATGGAATGATTTAGGGAAGGTTCTCGGGTAGAGGGATGGCATTATGTACTTATATGAGGAATTTTTGAGGGTTACAAAGGTGTTAATTAGGAAGGGTCCAGGGTTGCCGTGAAAGGTAGTATCTGGGGATGCCTACTCACGGGTCCTTCCGCAAATTTACGTTGATCCTTGTAGTGTGTGTGGCGAGGAAAAGGAACTACGAATGTATGGCGATGATGATTCGGACAAGCGTTGCTATGGGTGTGGGAAGGAATAGGCTGGAGTTATAGATGAAAGAGGAGAGAAATCCAATGTAAACAAAATCCCTTACGTACAGCATTAATTGAATAAACAAGATAAGGGATGGTTTGAGCATGCGTTTAATTAGAAATAGAAACTTTTTGATTATGTGGATCGGTCAGCTTGCCACAATCTTTGGCAATCGCTTTAGCGAAATTGCAATTCCTTTAATTGTCCTGCAATTTACAGGTTCCCCTTGGCAAGCAGCTTTGGTAGTTGTTTGCTCACAAATTACTCCACTCATTCTAGCACTTCCGGTAGGTTCTTGGGTGGAGACGAGATCGAAAAAGAACATTGCGATGATGGCAGAAATCGTTAGCTTTTTAACGATGAGCTTATTAGTCGTGTTCGTCTGGTTAGAGCTATTAAATATGTGGGTACTAGCAGCGGGCTTACTCGTAATGGGAGCGACAGGGCTCTTTTACCGGGTGTCCTTTGGGGCAATGGTTCCGATGGTGGTCGGAAGGAAAAACCTAGTTCATGCACATAGTTATTTTGAGGGAGCAGATGCGATTAGCACATTCCTTGGACCGGTAATGGCTGGTGTCGTTCTATCCACCCTTGGCGTTGCAGCGGTATTAAGTGTAGATGCGATGACCTATTTTATTTCATTTTTAGGAATAGCTTTCCTATCTGTGAAAGAAAGTAGAAAAAGAGAAGAAACGAAAACAAAAACAACCTATCTATCCTCCTTCCAGGATATAAGTTATTTATTTGCGAATGGCTATCAAAGATTTATTTCTTTTAATCAGTGTATCCTCAGCTTTTGCACAACAGCTGTCACCTTAACTGTAATTGTGTATACGAGCCAGACATTGAGCTTAAGTGAATGGCAGACAGGATTAGTACTATCCTCCGCGGGGGCAGGTAATATGATCGGGGTGTTCCTATTACATCGGGTAAAAGATTTTTCTTGGAAAAACCTATATGCAGTATTAATGCTTGTATCTGGGGTGGGATTATTTTTAATCCTGCTTACCGGATATTTACCACTTATTATGCTAGGTATGTTTATCTTTGATGGCGCCCTTTCCATGGCATTTGTCGTCAATGGTTCTGCAAGACAATCGATAACACCAGATCACTTCTTGGCACGAATTGGTGGCGGAGCTATTTTGATTTCAGGAATAGTGGCGATAAGTGGAAATTTGTTTTCGGGTGGGGTTTCTGAGGTGTTAATGCCACAAGCAATTTTAGCATTCTGCGGGTTCCTTCTTCTAGTAGCCTCGCTCGTCTCATTGTTATTTAAGCAAGGGAATAAGCGTATACAGGAACTAGTACCAATGGAGCTGGAAGATAGCTTAACGAAATAAAATTACTCAAGTCACACTCCATATAGCCATATCATGACCACCGACAGTAGTCTCACCTACCACACTACGGTATCTTGATAATATATAGTAACGAGATCCGTCTAAATCGAAAAAATGGAGTGTGTAAAGTGAGCTATTTTATAAGTTATGTATTATCTGTTACCCTAACCTCCTTGTCTTACTACGTGGGGAGTCATGTAGTGAAAAATGGTATAGCACTCTGGAAGGCGTTTGTTATCGGTACCGCTGTTGTAACCCTTGGTGCCCTTACCGAGGCATTTGGTGCGCCTATCTGGCTCATCGTGTTAACCCCATTTCCAGTAGGAATGCTGCTATTATATGTATTCCTGAAGAAGCCATTTCTAAAGTGGCTGTTAACTTATAGCACAATCTTGCTTATTTATACGATTGTTCATATCATCATGAGTTATTTTTTTGATTTCCATTCGTTAATTCCGGCTTGGAAATTATCGTAAAGCAGTTCATATTTCTAGGTTGACATGGAGTTCACTCCATCTTTTATGATAAATGAAATAAAAGAGAGGAGTGAACAGCTTGGTAATCATTACATATAGTTTAGCGGGGTTGTATGCCGTATTAACAGGGGTAGGGGCAATTGCACAATGGAAGGAAAAGGGATTTCAAATCCAGCGATGCTTATTCTTATTGGTATCCATTAGTATGCTTTTCATCATGTGGATACCCAATAAAACAAACGTCGTCATATCCTTTGTTCTAGCGTTTGTTTTCCTGCATGTATTAGCAATTATAGAGGGAATGAAAACGCAGGGGAGAATTAATTGGAGGCATCATATGACACGCTTTGCCTTCCACACTTTATTAACCTTTTTACTTATCCGCAATTTACTTTAGTAGGTGAAATGATGAAATTAGCTCAATTTTCTAAGCTAACAGGTCTCAGTAAGGACACCATACGTTATTATGAAAAAATAAGCCTCATCCAACCTGTCATGAAGCAGAAGCACCGAGATTATTCCGAGGAAGATAAACAAACAATCGAAACGATCATTAAATTAAAAGATACTGGTTTTGCCCTTCAGGAGATCAAATTGCTGTTCGATTGGTCAAAGGATGCTGATCCGGAAAGAAAATTGACTGAAGCGGAATACGATAATATCCTGCAAATCAAGGATCTTTTCCAAGTGAAATATGAGGAAATGGAGCAGAAGGAAAAAAGGATAAAAGAGATGAAGCGTGTGCTTTTGAATGCGGATGAGAAGCTAGAGAGCTTGCTGCAGAAGAATAGTCGATGGAAGTAATGGCGCGTGAAAAATAAATTTAGTAAAGACATAAAAGGAAGGAATCACTAATAATAGAAATTCCCCCTTTACACTGCTATCTATCCAACACATAATCCACTGCCTCAGACAGCAGTCCTGTAAAATCACTCGGAAAAAAGTGCCCGAGCCCTTTAATGGTAATCAAGTTACACGGTATACCATGCTGCTTAAACAGCTCCGCCAATTGAACCGTCTTCTCATAGAATGGATCCTGGTCTCCGGTAATGATTACACCACGCACGGTGCCACGAGAATTTTCCGCAATTATCCTCTCGAATCCGGAGAGGTCTTGTATTGCTGGGATAACGGCAATAAATCCCCTCGTCTGAAAGGTTTGCTTCAGCGATAATTCAATCGCTAGCTTGCCACCTTGTGAACCGCCTGCTAGTATATCTTTCGTTGTATTCCCTTTTGCCTGGTATTCTGCATAGGTTTTCGTTAGGTCTTCTAGCATGAGCTCTTGATTGTCCCAACAAAATGCATTATAGCCAAAGACTTGTGAGGATTGTGGAAAGCCGAAAAAGTAGTCCTGTGACGTCTGTTCATCTAGCCAATACGGTGCAAAGTCAGCGGCATTCGTCCCCCTCATATGTAATGAAAATAAGCCAATTTCTGCCCGTGCATTCCCATAGGTAAAAAGTGGAGAAGTAGCGGCTTGCTTCGTACTTTCCACGATCGCTTTACATCTGCTAACAATGGTTTGAAATTCATCTAATGCTTGCAGTTCTTTCAAATCTGGGTCGTGCGTAAGGATGATGGGATTCCACCAAATCCCCTTCGCTAACCCTTCTTGAAGCACGGTTAGGGCATCGGTAAGCTTATGTTCCGTCGCATAGGCACATGCTTTCCAAAAGATAATTTTATCTAATCGATTGGGAAAGGTTTGCTCTGCCTTTTCAATCAGCGGATAAACGCGAGCGATACTCCCCTCCTGAAAAAGCTGAAAGAGTTCATTCTGCAATGCGATAAACTGAGCTTCTGACATCTACCAATCTCCCCTCTATGAATTAGCCACAATCTTTTCTGTTTTTTTCTTATTAGTTCCTTTTTCATCGCTATCGACGATGACACTGTTTCCATTAAATATCCCACCATCCTCAATGATGATTCCGCGTGAGGTGGCAGTACCGGTTAGTTTTCCTTTTGCCTCGATTTGAATCTTTTCCGATGTTTCGATATCGCCCTTTACTTCCCCGGCAATGACGATATTCTTTGCTTTAATGCTTGGCTCGACATAGGCGTTTTGCCCGATGTAGACATCGCCACTACACTCAATTTCACCAAGTATTTTACCGTCTACGCGTAGACTAGTTGGTAGGGTGATTTTTCCTTCAATGACAGTTTCTGAACCGATAATCGTCTCGATTACCTTTTCCATTTTCTTCTTATTCAATATTCCCATGACATCCTTTCTGAATGGCTATTCGATATCGAATTCGCCGTAAATATTAAAGTATGGCTTCGGATCAACAGGCTCGCCATTCTGTAGTACCTCGTAATGCAGATGTGGTCCAGTGCTGCGACCGGTACTACCAATCTCGCCGATAATATCGCCCTTCTTCACCATATCGCCTTGCTCCACGTCTATGCTCATTAAGTGACCATATAAGGTTTCGTACATGTCGGAATGTTTAATTTTGACCGTATTTCCATAGCTGCCATAATACTTCGCTAACGTAACCCTTCCATCAGCCGTAGCGTAGACTGGTGTCCCATACTGACCACGAATATCGACACCACTATGGAAGGAAGAGGAACGATTTAGTGGATCATTGCGAATGCCAAAATCAGAGGTGATGGTATTCGGGTTCGTGGGCCAGGAAGTTGGTGTATACTGTAGCTCCTCACTAATCTCGTCTACCATGGCAAGTGTCTGCTTATATCGTTCTAGTAGCTCAGACGACGGAACCATTAGACCATCTTCTGTTTCGACCATATTCGTTTCATCTGCTAAAACCTGTAGACCACCGCTCGGTTCTACGATCGTAGGCAATTCATCGATGTATTGGCGCATTTGCTCCTCCAGCGCGGTTAACTCCACGAGCCTTTCCTTTGTTTCCCCGGTTTCTTCCTCTAATATCGAAACCGTTCGTTCAAGCTTCTCACTTTTCGCTGTTTCTAGCTGTAAGTGAGCGGTTAGCTCTTCGATTTCAGCCTGACTATGTTGATTCATCGTCATGAAGTAAATGAGTGCGATAACTGGAATAATGGGAAGCACCATCAGGCTGTAAAAAAAAGCTTTGTTCATATGGAATCGTTTGACGACCTGATTCGCATCATTCGATAGAATCGTAAAGGTCAGCAAACGATTCTTGTTTCGTTTCCTTTTCAAGCTCTTGAACTCCTTTCCCTGTTATTTCTGAATCTATTGTAATGAAACAAGCTGTAAGCCTTGTTCTTGTAAATAGGAAATAATCTCCGGTAGTGCCTCCACGGTTGCCTCGGTCTCATGAAGTAGAATAATAGAACCAGATACGTCTTGTGATTTAACCTGTTGGAGGATGTTACTGGCATTACGTGATTCCCAATCCTTGGGGTCATTATTCCATAGGACGATTCGCTGTCCTAATTCACGCGAAAGTTGCTTTGTATCTTCATTCATTTGGCCATATGGCGGGCGGAATAAGGTCACCGCTTCTCCAGTGACAGCCTCTATCACCTCAATGGATTGCTGCAGTTCCCCTTTTTGCGTTGCTAAAGAGCTGCTGGCAAAATTAATATGATTCACCGAATGGGTGCCAATCGAGAAGTTATTGTCGTGGATATATTCCACACTATCCGGATGCTCGTCCATATTGGACCCAATCAAAAAGAACGTCCCACCAGCCCCGAATTCCGTTAAGATATCGACAATCTGCTTCGAAAAGTCGGAAGGCCCATCATCGAACGTAAGGGCAACCATTCCCTCATCAAGCCCAGAGGAAATCTCCGCATCTAATGCGACAGCAGGAATTGCCCTTTCTTCCTCCAAGGGCATCGTATCCTCAGGTAGCATGGTCTCTGGCTTCGGCTCTTCTTGTATAGACTGTTCTGTTGTCTCTTCCTGTTTATCTGAGTCTGCATTCACATTGGTAAAAATCGCGTGGCAAGTAAAGGAAGACAAGATAGCAAGTAGTAAAATGAAAGTAGCAGTAAGTGGCCAAGGAAGCTTGCGTTGTTTTCGCTGCTTTCGGGAACCGGACAAGCTAGTTTCCTGTTTAAATGCTAGATTACGAGATAAAAAGGCTAGCTCCTCCAATTGTTCGGTAGATTTCGCATGCTGAATCTGTGTAAGCTGTTCTGCATAACGCTTGGAACAAATAAAACCCAAATTCTTGCTTTCGTTACGATATGTCTGGGTGATGTGACTTTGACGATGGTTCGTTTCCCATGATAGCTGGTAGAAGTACCCTTTTGAAAAATCAGTAATGGCTTGCAGCCGAATTGCTGTCTCCCGGTCTACTTGCCAGTAATATGTAATCTTCTCGTTGGAATGAAGCATGATATGTAAATAGTGTGTATCAGCCTGCCTATGAATATGAATCAACTGGAGCAGCTTAACTTGATGCACGATCATCCCCCTTTCTAATCAAGTGTTACTACTAATCTAGTGTGTAGCGCCTTCTTTTTCATAAATGCACTTCTATTGTATCGGCATAGGTTCTTTTAAAATGAAGTAAGAAGTTATTTCACTACAGAAAATCCTAGTAATTGGCTAGGATACTATTATCCCGGTAGAAAAATATAGAATTCTCTAAGTTCATTGTAAATATATGTCGATGAATGTCAATGAATAACCGTGTGTTGGGGCTATATACAAAAGCGGGGACAGGTATGATAGATACTTAAAATTAGTGAAAGGCGATTCCTTATCAAACAATTCTAGAGCGATCGCAACTCATCTACCTCATGTAACCATAGTATTTCAGCCATTATAATCTCCTAATTACCATATAATGAAATTTTTTCCATAAATATTATTGACACACTTATATTATACGTCATATAATATGTGCAGAAAGTATATTATATGGCGTATAATATTATAAAATAAATATGGAGGTGTTTCCATGTCATTCCAGCTGGGTTCCTCATTACTTGATGCATGTGTTCTTGCCGTATTGGCGAGAGAGGATGCATATGGTTATTCTCTTACTCAGCAGGTGCGTGAGATTATGGATATATCAGAATCGACACTTTACCCTGTACTGCGTAGATTGCAAAAGAAAGAATATTTAACAACCTATGACCAGCCATACCAAGGCAGAAACCGCAGATATTACCGAATCACAGAAAGCGGTATGGAAAAACATAAAGAATTGACTCAAGAGTGGGTGGAATATAAACAAAAAATTGATTCTGTTTTATTAGGAGGTAAGAATGATGAGTAAAGACGAGTATCTAAAGAAACTACGGTTGAAAATCAAAAAGCTACCAAAACAAGAAATAGAAGAAGCCATCAATTATTATCAAGAATATTTTGAGGAAGCAGGAGAGGAAAATACAGCTTCTGTTATTGCCAGATTGGGCTCCCCGTCCTCTGTTGCTTCACAGATTTTAGCTGATTATGCGGTGAAAGACTTAGGTACGGATCATGATTCAACGAAAAAAAGCTTATCTGCAATTTGGTTTATTATACTGGCAATACTAGCTTCACCTATCGCATTGCCTTTATTAGCTGTCGTCATTATCTTTGCACTTACCTTGATTTTAGTGTGTGGGGTGACGGTTCTTACGTTATTTGTTTTTGTCATTGGGTTACCGATTTCTGGACTTGTCAGTACCATATCTGGGATTGCAGTATTCTTTCAGCATTGGCAAACATCGATATTCTTTATTGGCCTCGGTTTAATTGCATTTGGAATAGGAATGCTGTTATATTCCCCAATTGTATATTTCTCCAAAAAGGTTAGCTCTGGTTTAGTGAAATTACTAAAAGGGCTAGTGGACAAAATCACACACCGAAGCAAGGAGGCGAGATAAATGAAAAGATCAAAGAATCGGATAAAAATAATTGGGAGCGGATTTATTGTATTAGGTATCTTTCTTGCAGCCATTGGCCTTATTGCTGGGACGAAGTTTGCGATAATTCATACTAGTGATGGGTTTAAAGCAATAGGTGAAAGTGACCGGATAAAGGAAGAATTCTCATTAAATGAATTTAAGCATATCAACATCGATCTTACTGATGCGGATGTAGAGGTAATTCCTTCAAATGAGTACAAATTAGAGATTGAAAGAATGGAGATTACGGAAATAGCGCATACCGTAGAAAACGATGTGCTTAGCATTAGCGATACTTCGAAATCTTGGTTTCGATTTAGTATGAATCTAGGTGTCTTTATCGATAAAACAACCGTTAAACTCTATATACCGGAGGATGCTGAATTAGTAGATGCCAAGCTATCTAGTGATTTTGGCAGTATACAAATAGAAGGAATAGCAGCAGAACATTGGAATATTCAATCTACAGATGGCGATGTAGTGATACGTGATATTCAATCGAATAGCGTAATAGTTGAAAATAAGTTCGGCGATTTAACAGCCTCTAATGTGAACACACAGGAATTAAAGGTTGAAATGAGTGATGGGACTGCAGATTTAGAGTCTATTGATGCCATGAATACGAGCTTGAACAATTTGTATGGTGACACTTATTACAAGAATTTTACTAGTCGTGGGGCAATTTTAGAGAGCGTAGATGGGGATATAGGCATTCACGGAGTGCTTCTTGGCGAGACCATAATTGAAAGTAAATTTGGTAGTGTTAACTTACAATTGGAAAATAAAGAATCCGAGCTGAGTTATACCATTGAGTCTACATTTGGCGAGGTTTCAGTGAATGATAGCGAATTTAATTCAAAAGCATCCCAATCAGTTGAAACAGATAATAAAATGGACATTAGCTCAACAGATGGTGATATAGACGTTATATTTAAAGGAAACTAGATATTAGACCTTTGACAATAGCCTATGGCTCAGACTTTACCGTACATCGCAAAGTGGGTGCCTTAGGCTTTTCTTATCCTTTAGGGGGAAAATCACGTTGGGTACACTTATAGAAAGAGTAAAAGGTAAGTAGTATTAGAATATTACAAGATTATAGAATAAAAAATACTAGGAGCGAAAAGTGAATAAATTTACATTTATCTTCCTTGCTACTGCAGCTATCCTTGTTGTTCTAATGGTATGGTATCCTAACAAGGAACAGCAGCAAGATATTTATGTGGCACAAGATGGAAATGACGAGTATGATGGATCAAAATCAAAGCCTTTTCGTACACTGAAGAAGGCTGCATCCGTAGCGAAGGCGGGGACAACGGTCCATATACGTGAGGGAATCTATCAGGAGCAGATCATTGTTCAGCATAGTGGTACGAAGTCAAAAGAGATTATCTTCCAACCTTATCAAAATGAAAAGGTTATTCTGAGTGGAGAAAATCTTACAAGTGAGGAAGGGGATACGTCCATCATTACGATAGACAATAAATACTATGTGACGATTAGTGGCTTAGTCATCCAGGATTTAACGACTGATTTATCAGATGAGACCGTTATAGGGATATTTGTGACAGGCTCAAGCAGTCATATAACACTAGACCATAATCATGTAAGGCATATTGAAACCCATGCAGATGATGGGAATGGCCACGGTATAGCGGTCTATGGAGCAGGCGCCATGAAAGATATCACGATTACCAACAATACGGTAGAGGACCTTATGCTTGGAGCAAGTGAGGCGCTCGTTATGAACGGAAATATTGATGGGTTTATAATCGACCATAACATAGTGAGAAGGAATAACAATATCGGGATTGATCTAATTGGCTATGAAGGTGTCTCCACGGATAAAGAAGCAGACTATGTGCGTAATGGAGTAGTCTCCAATAATACTGTATATGACATTTCCACCTATGGAAATCCAGCATATGGCAAAGAGTATAGTGCTGGCGGGATTTATGTTGATGGTGGAAAAGATATAACGATTAAGGAGAATACCATTTACCATAGTGACATCGGAATTGAAGCTACCTCCGAGCATAAAGGGAAATATGCGGAGAACATAGACATACTAAACAATACCATCTATGAAAACCACTACACTGGTATATCAATAGGTGGATATGATGAAGAAAGCGGCGGGACAATCCATTCCAACATATCGGGAAATATAGTATATCGAAATGATACAGAGGGGCTTGATGGTGGACAGTTAATGATCCAGCATGATGTAAGAGACAATACGATTGAGAAAAATATACTAACAGCAGGCCCTAATCGCAAATTTATCGTAAATTATTTCACCACCAATGAAAATAACGAGCTAAGGCATAATGTGTTTCATAAGGAAGCAGGAGAAGATGGGATATGGATTTGGAAAGATGTAGAATACCATTCATTCGCAGCTTTTAAAGAAGCCTCTACTAGTGATAAGGAAACGAGTTACATCGACCCAGGCTATGTCGATTCAGATAGTTATGATTTCCGATTAAAAGAGGGTTCCCCCGCTAGAGAAATTGTTGAGTAGTGTAGTAGGTATGGTCATGACCAAATTTTATAGATTTGTACGGCTATAATCTAATTAATTTTTGATTAGCCCGGTGCTTTTATTGGAGCCTATCCGAGCATAGCAATTAGGGATTATATCCAAGGAGACTATCATTACATTACTATCGTGAAATGGAAAGGAGAATCTGGCCTACTGGAGATTCTCCTACTTTCATTGTGTTATTTAGTAGGATCACAATCGGGAGGGGGATTATTAGTAGATTCAGCTAGTTTATTCAAATAATAGCATTCTTCTCTATACATATGATCTGCCATCAGTGCAGAGAAGGTACTTAATACCGTATCAGATAATTCCATTTCCTCCACTTCATGAAGAAACGTGCGGAATAGGTTGATTTCCACCTCTACATCATTATTAAATCTATTCAAGGCTGGAAAGGTTGTGATATTCGCTCGCAAATAACCCGTCAGTTCAACAGCCTTTAAATAGAATTCTTCAAAGTGCTTCGCAAACTCCTGACTCTTTTCCTTTAAGCGCTTCTCCACACCATCTAGCTCATCATTAATCGCACCAGCATGGCCCGACGCATCGGCTAGCCAGATTAAGTGATGATGTAATTCATGAAAGATAGGAGCGGGTTTGCCCTCCTTTAAATAGCTTATCACTAAAACATATTCATCTAATTCATTCACCATATGGTTGATAAAGGTTGGTGACAGGTGAATGCCAATGTCCCCAGTTAAATGCCTTTTTATGATGGAAAGCTTAAAGTCCCTCATTTTCTTTGTAATCGCCTCTGCTTCCATTGTAAACGCGATAACATTATGGTTGGATAGCTGTTCTGTCTGTTCCAATAAGGCTTCGTATGTATCCATAAACTCTTTTGCCTGCACAATATCCTTCTCCTCTGAAGGATAGAGTGAATCATGTATAAACCGCGCATGATCATGTAGTACCCTCAGCCAAAATCGATGCTCGAATGAAGCACTCTCTATATAACTCTTCAAATGACCTCACCCCCTTTTTCTTCATCCATTTCATTGTATTCGCTATGTGTGACGATTATTAACTAAATATTAACGAAGCATTTACGAATCAATGCCATGTAGGGTATGGGAAATTAAATACAGCATTTAGAAGATAGGTCGATAAGTGTGAAAACAGGCTGGATTTGATACACTAATGAAGACAGCATGTGAAAAGGGCGGGAAATTAATGAAAATAACGATTATATCGGTTGGAAAATTAAAAGAGAAGTATTTAAAACAAGGTATCGCGGAGTATTTGAAGCGATTGTCTGCCTATGCCAAGGTGGATATTGTGGAGGTAGCGGATGAGAAGGCACCGGAGAATATGAGCGAAGCGGAAATGGAGGAAGTGAAGCGTAAGGAAGGCGAACGGATTCTCTCCCATGTGCAGCAGGATACGTATGTGATTACATTGGAGATTAACGGCAAGATGATTAGCTCGGAACAGCTGGCGGATAAGATGGATCAGCTAGCTACTTACGGGAAGAGTAAGATTGCGTTTGTGATTGGTGGGTCGCTTGGGATTAGTGAGGCGGTGCAGAAGCGGAGTGATTATGCGCTGTCCTTTTCGAAGATGACGTTTCCTCATCAGTTGATGCGGTTGGTTCTGCTTGAACAGGTTTATCGGGGGTTTCGGATTTGGCGGGGGGAGCCTTATCATAAATAGGTTTGTTTAAAATATAAACCCTTTATGATGAAAGGAGTAGGTTTTCTAAATCTTATACAATATTTTTGATAAATGAAGGAATCGAATTACAGGAATCTCGAAATAGAAGTAATGTAATATACACAGTACGAATGAACTATTATCTATGGTAAGACAAAAAAGTAGTTATATAGTATAATTTCTTTTGAAGGGGAGCAGGAAATAATTGACTTTCGTGGTGAAATCGCCACGGTAATATACTAAGGTATGTTATAGCCTTATTATGCGAGTTTTTTCGCTATTTATATATGTGTTTTTTATAGAAAGGTAGAATTATACTGCTTCCCGCTTCTAAATAAGGTGGTTATTAGTAATGAAAAAAAGTATGAAACCTAATCTACTTACAGATAAAAACACCTTTATAGATAAATTTAAGTCCTTGAAAGATTTTGAGGACATAGCGAATATGCTAGATGTACCCACCAAAGAACTATGGAATATATTGGTGGCATCAAAGAAACAGAATTACAGCACATTTGTAATTAAAAAGAAAGATGGAAATGATAGAACGATTTACGCACCTAAGAAGAATCTATCTATCATTCAGAAGAAATTTTCAATGATTTTGACCCTTGTCTACACTAACCACCCGAATTCACATGGCTTTATTGTAGGACGAAGTATAAAAACAAACGCATCAAAACATGTTCAGCAAAACTATATTTTGAATTTTGACCTAGAAAATTACTTTGAAAATATAAATTTTGGACGAGCTAGGTCAATGTTTACTTTTTATTTTGGTTTCAATAATGCTGTTTCTTCAACTCTTGCAAATATATGTTGCCACTATAAAGGATTTTTACCCCAAGGAGCATCAACATCACCTATAATATCCAACATCATTTCATATAAAATGGATAGAGAGCTATCCAAACTGGCGACAAAGAATAACTGTATATACACCAGATATGCAGATGATATTACTCTTTCTACGAAAAGCGAATTTTTACCCAAAAGAATAGCACTTATAAAAGACAATTCCGTTAGTCTATCGAAGGAAATTAATAACGTAATTAAGAAAAATGGCTTTTTAATTAATGAATGTAAGACTAGATTAAGAAGCAAATATAACGACAAACAGTTACTGGGATTACAGTAAATAAAAAATTAAACGTGAATAGAAGATACATTCGTAGAGTCAGAGCAATTTTGCATTGTATAGAGAAAAATATAGATGATATTGAAATTGCAAAATCTATATTTAAAGAAAAATACAAGTTTCGTCAACAAAAAAATAATAGTGTTCCTGATATGTTTGATGTATTAAGAGGAATGATCTCATACATTGGACAAATAAAGGGAAAAGAAGACGATGTATTTTTGAAGTTCGTTAAGCGATACAGCGAGATACTTAAAAGTAATGAGAACTTGAAATTTCCTTTTATAAGATTGCCTATTTCTAAAAGGAAATTTCAAGAAGATAATACATTTGTAATTGAATCATTATACTATAGTTTTTCGTTTGATGATGGCGATAAAGATGAAGTTATTGTTGAACACAGGGGACGGGTTTTCTCCTAAAAGGGATTGGATTGGTTACAAATGCACACGTTTTCAAGAGTTATATTGAGATGATAGATTTTGGGGCTAAGCCTGATACAAGGATAAAGATAAATAGATCTAAGTACTCGTCTAAATCATATTATGCAAAACTATTAAGTTACGACACTATTAAAGATATAGCTATATTAGACGTAAGTGGTATTGATATTAAAGGTCATGGTTTTGATTTCAACAAATCAATAGAAAAAGACCAAAAGATACAATTAATAGGTTATCCAAATTACCGGGAAAATATGGATATTAGCATTAAAGATGGGATTGTTCTTGGTGAAAGGTATACAGATAAATCCCGTATCGGAACAATAGAAAAACGCTTTGAAATAAGTACAACTATTTATGGGGGTAATAGTGGAGGCCCAGTTGTAAATGAGTTGAATGAAGTAATTGCAGTAGCTGTAAGAGTGATAACAGAACATGGTATGGTTCCTAGTGAAGTAATTCCAATTATAGATGTTATCGAACTAGCGTCAAAAGAAAAGATATATAGTATGGAAAAGGTTGAGGAAATTGAAATCTAATAGCGGTCTATTAGTGACCTTTAATACTTTTACTATAGTAAAATTTTATACAAGATTGGGGAATATGTTGAATGATAAGTAAGAGAACAATTCTCGTCTTTTATGATGTTTTAACTACTTTTAGTACATTGAATAGAATACAACAACTTTTTGAATCTGAGCACATATTTGAATCTGAATCACATACATCAAATTTAAGTGGTCAGAGGAGGACATTAGCAGACTCATATGTATCCACCCTTGACCTTAATAATCCAGGTGACACCAGAAAATTACTAAATGTATTTGAGTTGTTTTGTATAGAAAACTCTGACGATAATTATTTTCTAGTTGATTCTTCGTGGAAGCAATTTCTTATGTTACTAGAAAGAGATGGCTTTATATTTAAAAATGGGAAGATACATGAATTAAATGAAACGAATATACAATTGGATGTTAATGTCTATACGAATAATTACAAAATTCCTCATGTTCAAAAGGACTGGGAAAGAGCATTAACTCAGGCGAAAACTGATCCAGAGGATTCAATTACAGCAACAAGATCCATGCTTGAAAGTACTCTGAAGTGGATTCTTGATGATGCTGGTTTGGAATATGAAGAAACAGAAAGTTTAAATCAGCTTTATAAGAAAGTGGCAAACAAACTTAAATTGTCTCCAGATCAACATGGTGAGGATATATTTAAACAAATATTAGGTTCAATGAATGGTGTAATTGGTGGACTAGGCTCTTTAAGAAATGCTTATGGTGACTCACATGGCAAAGGCAAAGTATACTATAAACCAAGTGAACGACATGCAAAATTTGCAATTAATTTAAGCGGGACAATGTGCATCTACCTTTTGGATACCTATTTTTCCAATAAAGAAGTTCCTACAAATTAAAGTAGTCTATCTCCTTAGGGTGGTAATAAGGTGAATAGTATTTACTGAGTGATTTATTTTAGTCAGTAGCTTATAAATGGCTTTTAATTGAGCAATTTTATTATGTATATGCTCTATATTCAACTATGAAGTCCGGTTATTAAATATCAATATAAAATGGTAATATTTACATTATGTAGAATGTAGGAAAATTAGGGGGAGAAGAGATATGTTACGTTTAGGTTTGTTAGAAAATGCAATGGACTCCTTTGATGAATCAATTTCTTATTTTATTAGGGCTGAGGATGAGGGAGAATCCAGATATTATAAATACTCGATACTATTACTTGCTCATACTACTGAATTGATGCTAAAAGAGATATTAAAAGAAAAAGGACATCACCTTCTTATATACACTGAGATAGATAAAATTAAACCTAACAGATTAAGTGATGCCCATACAGTAAATTTGGAGCAATCATTAAATAGACTAAAGTTAGTAGGTATTAGCATCCCTGACTACATTGATAGAAAAATAAGGGGTATATATAATGAGAGAAATAAAATCCAACATTTTGAAATAGATTTGAGTGAGGGAGAGGCTTCAAAGATTGTATCGGAAGGTATTGTTGCCATACAGTATTTATTAGAAGAGATTATTGGTGATAATTTAAATGATTATTTAGAAGAAGATTTGATTGAAGAAATAAGAGAAATACAATCTCAATATGATTCTTATATCCAATTGGCTAAAGATAAGATATCTAATAAAAATCTTTCTCTATTAACATATGAATTATTTCCAGATAGAATGGTTAAACTTCCATGTCCAACATGTGGTGAGAAATACATTGTAGAAGAAGATAGTGTAATAAAATGTTACTTTTGTTCAAATGAATTTGAGAATATTAAAGATTGCATAGAGAACGATGAGCATTGTTATATATCTGATGTTTGTGAAAGAGAACTTAATAAGCGGAGAAATAGTGGGAAGTACCTAATAGATTATTGTAAAGATTGTGGTACTGATAATTATTATTACAATGAGAATAAAGATAGTTGGTTTTGTGTTACATGCTTCAATGACTACGAAAATACACCATGTAATAATTGTGGAAACCCTACCTTACATAAACAAGTAGGATTTTATTATGATAGTGAACAAGACCTTGAACCAGAATATATTTGTAGTGACTGTGCAAATAATTCTACAAAATATTTAGAGGTTAGAGATTGGGACTAGGTAGCGGATTATTCATCTCATAATCAAAGAGTTGTTCCGAAAATATAACGGAACTTATTAACGTTTTTTAGTTTCCGCTATAATTGGAATATAGTAATACTTTATATAGAGAGAGGGATTGTTTGATTAATAAATCATTTTTTGTCATTGAAAAAAACAATGAAAAGGTTACTAAACTACCGTATTCACCAATAAAAGAGTCTTTGTTGTTAGATTTAAAAACTAAGATTGAGAAGGGTGAAGTAAAATTAAGTTGTAAATGTTCCGATGAAATAGAACTTAAAATTTCAAACGCAAAATCTCCATATTTATATAATGCTACAAGACAATATAAACATTCTAAGGATTGTTGTCGACATCCTGAATTTGTTGGTTCAAGTCCATATGAGAAGGCGTGGAGTTACGATGAAGAAAAAGGGCTACATATTGTCAGAATTGAAGGAATATACTATGCTACCCAGTTACCAGAGATTAAAAAAACAAATAATAAAGTAAAGAATAATGTTATTTATCATGAAGGAACAGGATCTAATAAAGGTGTATCAACAGTTTTTGGATTAGCCACAAAAATTAATATGATGGCATGGGAAGGTATGGTGTTGGGAAATAAACAAAGAATTCCAATTGATAAATATGAGTTAGCTAAGCATGTCTATGGTATGGCTTCTCGTATAAAATTATCAAGTAAAAGAAAAACACTAAACGAGATGTTTTATAAACAAGTAAACATAAGGAGCGTAAAAGTCAAAAAAGATGTCTATTTTGTTTACATGTATGTAGATCATAACAGATTAATAGAGGAAGATATTCTACATGATAAAACAAAAAAAGATATCTTGTATTGTAAAGATGCTTTTGGTAAAACTAATCGTTTTTATGTAGAAAAAGAAGAATTTGAACAAAAGAGAAGAATAGAACCACATAGTTCTGAATATGTAGTAGCAGGATTCGTACATAATGAAGATTTGTACCATAAATGTATGACTCTATATAATTACTGTTTAATACCAGTATCTGATAGGGGCCTATATTCTGAGAGTAGTCACGAAAAAAAAATTTATGATCAATTATGTAAAAAGGAACTAAAGTTTTATAAACCCTATCTACCAATTGAAGAATATGGTGGTTTTATACCAGATGGTTTAATTCTTGATACGAGAAAGGATATAATTTTTGAGGTGTTCGGTATTACGGGGATGCCCTCCTATGATATAAGAAAAAAAGAAAAGATTGCAGTATCTAAAACTGAAAAGTTTAAAAGTAAATTTAATTTCAAAAGCTGGGAAATAAATAAATGAGAGTTTTTATTTTTCGAATCAGTGAAATGTTCACGTTTAACCGTAGCTAAATAATTAAACTATTAAAAAAGGATGGGTACTAATATTACACCATCCTTTCCCTTTGTTTAAATATAATAAATTTCAAGTACTTTATTCATCGTTATTAGCTATCCTTAAAGTGTTACAGTGATCCCTATCATAAGTGATAAGTATACTTGTAAATCTAAGCAGTTTCTGTAAACGATATATGCCTCTCTGTAAGGAAAGGATAGATCCATTTTCCTAGCAGAAAGGCAAACAAGTTATAGGTAAATTAAAAACTTCTTCTTAGTAAGTCTATTTTTTGGCCAAAATACCAATAATAAAATTATAACTTTTGAAATAACAAATTTATTAAGATTAGCTAGTTACCTCATTATTAAATTTCTCAAGCTCGGTTGTAATAATATTATTTATTGTTAACAACCAAAAATTTATAGTATAAAGTTGTTTATATAACTCTTTATCATTTTCGTGTACTTTCGAACTAATATTATCATTACCAATTTTATAAGGGCCAAATAGTTCCAATAATTTTTGTTGATCTTTTTTTTGAGTGTGAGCAAAATTGTTTCTAATCTTTATTAAGTTTATTACTGTATCACGGAATGATAATTGGATTTTACTATTTGGAGTCGGATCTGGGATATTTAATGCATCAAGAGTATTGTATTGTTCGGAAAACCTTACCAGTTGAATCAAACTGATATCGTTCAAATAATCTGAGTTATCCCGTAACTTTAATGAACTACCACCGATTTCAAGCTTATTCTCTGTTATCTTTAATACTTCTACTCGTTTCCTTGTCAGTAAACCCGCGATAAAATGCCACCGATTTTGGTAATCATGTACATTTTTATCGATTAACAGGAATATATATTTCTTACATATTTCCTCGAACTTAATATATAGTCCCCAAAAATCAAAGAATACTTCTCCTAGTGATTCAGGTGCCTTTTCAGGATCTTTGTAATTGTTCATAGACAATATTTAACCTATCATTAACTTTTGAAGTTGTAGATGGGGACTTCTCAAAAGTTTTTAGGAAACTAATATTTTTAAATAAACTATCTAGGATTTTAGTTATCTCATCTTCACTATACTTATCAAATAATGAAATAAGACAATCAATAGCGTATTCGGTAGTAGTAGGAATATCGTAAGCTTTCTCAATCTCTCTATATTTATCTTTACTTAATTCAATTTTTAAAAGGTAAGTTTTTCTACATATCTCCTTTATTTCTTCAATTTTCACAAATGTATGATTGTGTTCGCTCTGAAACTTTTGCATTACATAATTAATCATATCTCTGGGACGTGATTTATAATCTAAGAAGAAAATGTTTGCTTCATCCAATTGCTGTGCAGCCCTAAACTGTTCTATATAAGCAATGCTCTGATACATTCTATTTAAATTCTTATTTCGCTTTATATCATTTGCAGTAAATGGATTTTCGAAGTTTTCTTGTTCTTCTATTTCTTTAACAGATTTATAAACTTCAGTAGTCATTTTGGAAGAGAATATGGCTTTCCTAAGTTCTGCTTGTGTTAATTTAATATTCCCCTGATTTAATCTGGCAAATACATCGTATTTAATCTCCGGGTCTGCATTTTGGCCAATAACATACATATCAATTACTGAAGACAACATGGGTTCTAGTTCGCTTTTGTATTCCTCCTCAATTTCGGCAAATGTTTTTCCAGAAAAAATATCACCATAGTATTGCAATTCGCTATCCAGTTTTAGTTGATTTGTAAAAAATTTATAAATTGATGTTAACCTCTGTTTACCGTCAACGACTTCATAAGTTATAGAGCCCAATGACTCGTTAGGCTTTATCTCTGCTAAATAGATAGGAGGTATCATTATGCCAATAAATAGGGATTCTATAAATTGGGATTGTGTTTTAGTAGTCCAAACTTCCTCGCGTTGGTAATCTGGGCCTAAATCAATAGTTTTATTTTTAATCTTTTGATAAATCTCAATCAAACTCCATGAGTGCTTAAGAATTTTTAAATCGTGAAGTTTTTCCCTTCTGGTTATAAATTCATCTTTAGCATCATTTTCTAAACTAATATTTCTATTTTCTCCAATTAATAGCTCCATTCTTTCATCTTCTAAAATACACTTATCTGCTTGAAAGGAATCTCTTATTTTCTCAGACATAATAACAGTACCTCTTTCTCTTTTAAACTGATCTTATATTATTTTTATTTAAATTGTTTCCTAACTCGTTCTGAATATTAACATATGCATCTAGTAAATTTTGAGAAGACTCCCAGTGTGATCTACTTGCTGAGTATATTTTTTTACTAATTTCGTATTGAGTAGATTCAGCAGGAATAGGAATATAAACGTCATTAAGTAAATCCTCTGGTTGAACCCTTGCTCTAGAGGAAGAAGATCCCGACGATAGCCTTACGATTTGACTTTTTACATATTCTGACTGAAGTAATGGTATAAGTACATATTTGTTTTTATCTGATATATAAGGATTATCATTTTTTAAAATTATTCTGTATACTTCTTTAGAGACAACTCCGAAATTATTGATTAGAGGTGCAATACTAACTCTACTTTTTCTAGGATTAATTCTAGTAAATAAGATATCACCAGGATAGAACATATATAGGGAACTAGCTGTTATTTGAGAACCTTGTAAATATCTAATATTACTAATGATTCCTGTTTCTGATGATATATCGGGAACTTCTAGGTAATGATACTTTGTATCATCCTCAATATTAATTGAAATATTTTCAATTTCACATACTTCCTTTAGAGGAACTAAATTATTAAATGCTTTTTTTAACTGTTCTCTATCTATCTTATTTAGTAAAAAACTAGCATCAAAACGATATGGAGTAATTAAAGATTGGTCTATCCACCCACACTCTCCGCCGTTTTCAGTTGTTTTAATATCATTATATATTTCTTTAGATTTACTTAAAAAGTATGCCAAATCATTCTTATCTTTAGCTTTATAAATCTTCTTTCCCGTTTCATATCCTACTTCGATAGCTCTACCTAAGAATACATTCTTTGGTTTGTATAAGTTAGTATTATTTTGATCTTTCTTTCTCAAACCCAATATACAAGTCTTAGACACAGATCCGCCAAAAGGAATGAAGGCACCTTCAGGGAGACTAATTGAGCAAACAAGGTATGCTTTATCTAATAACCATTCTCTAAAGTAATGATATCTACTTAAATTCAATAAACCTTCTGGAAGTACAATAAATAAATCTCCACCTGGTTTTAATAAATTCAGACTCTTTTCTACAAATAGAATGTCCAATTCTTCACTATCTTTAGCTAAGCCTAATTCGTATTGTGATAGGACATTAGGGAAGTTGTACTTAATTGTAAAAGGTGGATTAGTTAAGATTAGGTCGAAATAATCATTTGGTAATTTGCTAGAACTTAATGTATCACCTTGGTAAATATTATTCCAACCATCACCATGCATAATTAAATTTATCTTTGCAAGAACATGTAAATCATAATCAGCTTCGTGACCCCAAATGTTTTTGTCGATTAAATTCGAAAACTTCTTCTTTCTTTCTACCTGAGAATCAGGGCTATCTATAATCTTTTGATTAACATAATTAAAAGCTTGAATTAAGAAACCACCAGATCCGCATGCAGGGTCTAAAAACACATCATCAACTTTCGGGTCAGAAAATCTCACGATAAAATCTACTATCTCTCTGGGTGTAAAGTATTGATCAAAATCACCTCTTAAAGTAGATTTTAGGAATATTTCATAAACTGTGCCTTTTATATCGTCCCCAGTTCCTAGAAATGAGAAGGGTTCTAATAGTTTTATTACTTCTAATAAACAATCATTATCACTTATTAAGAGTTTCTCATCTTCATTTGTATAAATATTAGGATATCTTTGTTTGGCAAAATTGAATAAAGTGTCAAAAACCTCGGTTATTTTAATTTTGTTTTTATTTGATGATAAACTAAAGTAATCAATACTGAATCTGTTATAACCTTCATTAGTTTTTGCTCTACGTTCTTCATTCATTTTAACTAGTAATATTTTAGTCATTTCCTTAAAAGATTGGTCTGATCTGATCAACCCTTTTTTTTCAATTATGTTTTTACAATTATTGATTACTTTATAAAGTTCACTGGGCTCTAATAATGTTAGAAGAATACTTTCAATCTCTCGAATTTCAAAATCCTGGTAGACTTTTTTCTTTGATTTATCAATCATTCTTAACATTTCTGCTTTACTTGGAATTGCACTAACTCTTTCACCAGTAATAGTATTGGTTGCTATGCAATCTATTCCGTTTGTAGTAACAGCAAACAAAGCAGGTGGTGTGGACACAAGTTTTGCATAACTACTAGATTGTAATATATCCTGTTCTGAAATAGATTTACTCGGTCTTTTTACATCAATTATTAACTCAATGCTTCCATTGATATAAATAGCTATATCAGACCTAACCGTTGTATTTTTGGTACCTATAACGACCTTAATGCTCTCTTCATATTTAAAATCCTCTTCTGTATAACCTAATTCCTTTAAAATAGGTAAAACAACTTTTATCTTTAAGTCTTCTTCTGATTTTACAAAACTATTAAAATCTTTTATATTACTTGAGATCCATTCTCTAATATTAATCAAAATAAATTCCTCCATAAACACCTATATAGCTTATTATATCAAAAATGATGTCTAAAATTATAGTATATTCTAACTGAGCTCAAAAAGGTAGACATATAATTTGTTTTTTTGGCATTTATGTAAACAAAGATATAGAGGATAGTATTTTGACATGTAGTAAGCGGGTTATATATTTTGGATATTTTTTCCGGTAGTGGTTTGTACTGATGAGTTAAAAGAATGCTTAAATAAAGTTATATTTAAAATATGCAAATATATTCAGAATTTGGTATTATAAATAGTATTAACTAGACTATTAACATATTTTAAGCTGGGGGGGATAAAATGATAACTTTAACAGAAGAAATAGAAGATATAAAGATTGAGATTGAGACTATAAAAGAAGTAGGTAAAAAATTTTCAGAAACATTAACAGATGAACAAGCTTTTAATATACTAATTATGCAGTATTATTGTTTTAAAGAAAATGAATTGGAGAACATTTGGTTTGATGTGAAGAGCTGCATTACTGACGGAAGTAATGATGGCGGTCTTGACTTTGTTTATTTTGATGAGGAAGAGTATAAAGTAATAATTGGACAAAATAAATATACCACAGATATCAACGTTCAGGATTGTGTTTCGGATATCCATAAAATAATCAATACAATTGAGGATTTTTATAAGGGACATACTGGAAAATATAATAAAAAGGTTAAAGAAATCTTTCAAAATTCAATAGATAGATTAACAGATGAAACTGAAGGAAATATAGAAATTGTATTCTCTTCTTTAAGTCAATTTGATTTTGAACGGACTAAAGAGCGATTAGGGGAATCAGAGAATAAAGTTTCGCAAATAGTTATTTATGCTCCAAGTGACATAAATGATACTAAAGAAAAGGTTAAATCAAGCTTTGAGGTTGTTCCAGAAGATGTTGTGAAGATTGATAATGCTAAAAACTGGCTGGAATATGAAACGGATAAACAAAAGGGATTGTTTATTAATGTTAGTTCGCAGTCAATTGCGAAGTTATTTAATAAATATAATAATAAGGGTTTATTTAATTTGAATATTAGAAGGTATATTAGAAGTAAAAGTGTAGATGATGGTATAAATAATACACTGAATAAAAATAGAGATGAATTCTGGTTTTTAAATAACGGACTCACAATTGCCTGTAATGATTTTTCTCCTGACGGAAATACGGTTAAATTATACAACTTTTCAATTGTGAATGGCGGACAAACAACAACTCTAATTGGATCGTATAAGGGGAATAACAAAGAAGAGTTTTATATTCCATGTAAAATTGTTGCAAGTAAAGAAAAGATGCGCCCCGAACATTCAATGAAGTTTTTTAATAAGATTGCGGAAGCAACAAATTCGCAGAAGCCTATTCAGCCTAAGGATTTAAAATCAAATGCTCCGGAAATGATAAATTTACAAAGACTATTAAAAACATATGATATAGGGTTAGAGATTAAGAGAGGGGAGCAAATACCAAGAAATTTAAAAATAAAAATTAAGAATGATGTATTTGCTCAAGTAGTATATTCATTCGTAAATCAAAAGCCAGGAACTGCTAGATCTAATAAGAAGTCTTTATTTAATAATAATAAATCGTACAAACAAATCTTTAGGAAAAACTATGAACAGACTGAGAAAAGGAACTTTGTAATTGATTTAATTGAATTGAACGAACGATTTGAAATCTTGTCTAAGGATTATAAAAAGAAAAGTTCTTATGAATTTACTTCTGAAGAAGCAAATGTGTTTAGTAATGGGAAATATATACTCTTTGGTTTATTCGGTGTTATTTACAGAATTATCAATAATGATGTTCAAGTTGCTGAATTAAGAGAAGATCCAAGTATCATAGACAACGATGATTTTGTATATGATAGTTTTATTTCAAATTATAGTGGAGACGATGTAGATCAAAAGTTAGATTCCTTGATAAAATTTTTAGTCGAAATATTATCTACAGCATATTCAATTCAATATGAGTCTGGAAAAGTAACAAGTGTTAGCAACTTCTTTAAGACTGACAAAAAATATTTAGAGGATATAGTAAAGACATTTGTTTCTAAGTTAAATAGAGACATCTATTTGAAGGAATTAATGGATTACGGCGAGATATTTAAAAGAAGTTAATTTAGGTCACTTGCTAGTAGGCAACATCTCTACTTTGCATAACTATCTAGACACTTTAACAGAAAAATTTAAAGGACTTATATCATCATAGGGTATAGTCCTTTTTATGAACTTATTACCTAGAGAATCACCCAAATTACCTGACCTATACTCTCTAAATAAAGTGGATAGAGGGGGAAATACAATACAGTTCTAAGAGATAAAGTTGTCATAAAGGTAGAATTTATTTGGCAAGCAAAAAATTATGAAATGGCATTTGTATGCTATTTGCCAGCCCCAATTTTATCTATGTAATAAAGATTCTTTGTAACGAAAACTGTCCCCTGTAAAAAACAGTAAATACGAATGATAAATCAGTCCATCAATCACAGCCCTGATTAGTATTGAGTCCAAAGACGTGATTCCATTGACCAAAACTTAAGATAGTAGTTATGAACCTTCATTATGAAGTGGAATATATCCTAGTTCGTCTAATACTAATAAATCCAGTTTTTCAATTTCATGATAGCTCTTTCTTATCCAACTTAATTTTAAGCGTTTGAATATGCTTCTTTTTGTTCATTCATCTAATGTTCCCCTCTCTGAAAGAAGGAATCGTAATGTCGTAATGTGATATTCCTATTTATCTCTGATTCCCTCGGTATTGACATATTTGACTTAATTCTTATGTGAGGAGTATCTTGATTAAGTAATATGTAAAAACTGTGTATATTTTGTACAACACTTGGGTGTCCACGAGTAGAAGCTGCTTGTAAAGCTTCATTTAATAATGAAAAGTCATTATTCTTTACTATCTCTCTTAATAAACGCAATGCACTTTTTGTTCTTCTTCGGTACAACAATCAAATAGTCAGACCATATGGCTTGAAATTGTTCATATAAGCTTGAATATTTAATGACTCTCGGACGTTTTGATAATAAATCCAAGTATGGCTGCCATATCATTGATTCGCTTCTAATACCATATAATCGTGAATGCTTTACTATCACTTGGTTATGACCATTTAAGATAATCACTGTGTTATATGTAAATCAAATGTTTACTTTCTGTTTTTCGAATCTGGGAGAAGTAGAATATTGCTTTTTATCTATTGTAACGATTCCATATTTGTTCGCTTTTACATCTTGATAACGGGCACATTCAAACTCTTTTTCCAGAAATACTAGACAATTTTATTTATCTCCCTCGTACCAGTTTTGATTGAATAATATCTTACTCATTATGTCGACGTTCACGATCTTTTTCTACCAATTCCCACAATGTGTTATTGAATTGATCAAAGTCTAACATTGTGCTTTCAGGTAATAAGAAGTTGTTCCTCACATATTTAACCATTGCCTCCACATACCTTTTTCATTGCCTTTACCTGGATTACAGAATTCATATGCAAATCCATAGTGTTAAACTAATATTTCAAATGTATCAGTTAAATCACGTTCTCCTTTTGCACGTACATTCTTGACGGCGGAGTATAAAATATTAAAATGAATTGTTTTAGGAACACCGCCCATATGCTGAAAGAAGCGTTGAAAGCCTTTTAGTAAACACTTCGTATTTTCCGAAGGAAACAATTGAAAGTAAAACTATTACTGTAAGGTAAATGATATTATGTGATTTTATGGTAAAATATTTAATGGAAAATATAAAAAATTGAAATGTTAAGACTCTTAAATGTAAGAATAGATAATATTAGAAGTGATTTCGTAAGGATTCATTTAGTTCTATTTATAATATAAAGATCAGACATACTAAAAGTATTATAGTTATCGCAAATAAATAACAGGGTGGTAAATATGAATAATTATGAAAAATTATATAGTATTAAGCAAAATATAGAAGAGAGTGTCAGTAAACATAAGCTATTTAGATTATCCCGTGAGGATGCTACTCTAGTGGTGCTACAGAAAGCTGGAGTGTTATATAAAATACATCTTTTTGCTGAGGACCAATCAAACCAAGAGAACTTTAAAAAATTAGCTAGAACAAATGAAACTAGAATAGATGAGATTATATTTATTCAAGAGTCAATAAAGTGGATATTTAGATGGTGTGCAAAGTATTGTCAGGATCAATCATTAATCAATAAAAAAGAAGTAGTAGCAGAAGATATATATGATCTTATGGGGGCAGCATACTCATATGATAAATTTTTTGATATGTGGGAAATGCATAGGGAGAAAAAAACTGTGTTTAGTCAACAGCGCAACAAAATAATTTTCAATTATAAGAACGAGGATTCGTATAGGATACATTTGTTTTATGACACTTATTTTAGAGAAGCTGAAAATGAAAAAAAGAAAAGTCAAATAGATAATGCAGAAGTTAATAAAAGGGATTTAAGTAAACTTTTAAAGATTGCTCATCAGACTGATTTTAATTGTACTTTTGACATTGAGTTTAATGAATTCAATTTTGAAGATTATAGGATATTTTCTACTCTGCTTACAGATTTTTTTACACAGAAATTCCTAGAAAATGATAATGATAACTCCTACGTAATTGATGTAGAAGATGAAGGACCCTTAATTTATAAAAAAGATGAATGGATAAACATGTTTACTGCCAAGTCAGAGTTAAATTATGAAAAAGTAGAAAAAATAATTGACTTCTTTACTTATGATTTCTCTGATAAATCAAGTGATATCTCCCTATCTTACTTTGTACCGCAATCCGAAAATTATTTAGCAGTATCGGAGGCGATATATAATCTTACAAGGCCAGAGGTAAATGCGATGCGATTGTTAGCCAAGAGACAATCCTCCAATTATGATTTAGCTCAAAATAATTTTGAAAATCAGGAGAGAAGAAAGGTTATAAAAGGAATCTCATCAGAATATTTATTTGGCTACGGGCGGGAAAAGTCAAAGAAGAATCTTCCTGGCATGGATTTACTCGTCTACGATCCAAAAATTAGTCATCTTCATATTATAGAATTAAAATATAAAATTCCTGTGGAGTCTACGCGTGACACTAATAATTTGGATAGCATGCTAGATAAAGCATATAAGCAGCTAGACATAGCTAAGGAATTTATTGATACTAATATATCAATAGTATTGGAAGAATATTTTGGCGAGGCGTATAAGAATATTATCCCTGATAAAATAGACTATCTAGTTTTGACTAACTATTCAATAGGAACAGGAATAAACGCTAATAAACCCACTCCAATATTACATGTGGAGCATTATATAGAATTGATGAACTATGAAAATGGCATGGAGTTAGTAAGAGAAATATTAAATGATAATGAAAAAAAGCTCAATGTTGAACAAAGAAAAAGATATAGTAGATTTTCTTTAATGGGATATAAAATTTTAATTCCTGAATTTAGTTTTCGATTTATATAATAAAAACACAGTCAATTGTTACTGAAGTAGTAACAAAAGGATTAGATTCGAATTTGGAGATGAATGATATTGCATTTGGATACATAGGGCTTGTGTCTAAAGTTTGGGATTTGTAAAGCCTTTCAACGGAGGAAGGCTATTATAAGAGTTGGGCAAGATTATATCAAATAATTAATTATTATATGCCATTGAGTAATTGAAAACTACATTTTTAAGTAGCGAATCGAAAGTTTGTCGTCTTTCAGAATTAGACATACTCGTGAATGATATAGTATTATACCATTTCTAAAGTCCTCGGCCATGTTAATAATAAAATTATAACCAAAGAACTTTTTCTTACAGACAGTACGGCGTCCTTTATAATATCTTTTTTTAGAAACGAGTTACTGTTCATATATTGATAGAATAAATCAACGTTTTTGTTTAAGAGGATACCAAATGTAATTAGCCCTACTTACATCAAATATTATATCTTCGAACTCAGGGTCATTTCTATAAGCTTTAAATAGGCAATTTAGACGTTGTTGCCCATCAGTAACGGAATGCTTCCCTGCCAAATTATCTTCTATAATGTCTCGGTGGATAAAAGAAACTTGTTCAATCGCTTTATAAAAATAAAATTTCTGCTACAACATTAATTTCGAGAGAATCTCTTTGAATACGATACTTATTCTTACTTTTTACCTTCTATAATAATAATGAGTTGGAAAAACAAATTAAATTACTATTTTACCAAGGAGGAAAAACAAAGAAGGTGTCGAATTAGTTATAGAAGATATCCCTGATAATAATGGAAGTGATAAAATGAACCACGATTTCGACCGCTTACGATGCCCTAAATGCAAAAGCCTGTATAAAATGAAAGACCAAGTTTTCTTAGACGAACTAAACACAGTCGTTCACCAAAAGTGCTACAATCCATATACTACCTACGCAATCAAAGATAAAGGCACCTACAAAGAGATCGTAGAACGATACCCATTCTTCAGTGAACTAGCTCCTAAGACTTCTTCTTGATAATGGATAAGATAAAGTTTGTCCGTTCCAACTGCTTTAATAACTCCACTTTAGGTACTTCAACAGCAATTTGATTCCCATTCTTAAACAATATTATGGATTGATTGGGTATTTTCTCCACAATACTTTCAACATGATTATAGAATATCCAACAACAATTCCAATTTTTAAAAGCATGGGTGGGAAAAGCAATGATATTCCGGTAAATGCTGATTGGAATAGGAGTTTTCCTGCTAAAACCGGTCAAGTGTTGAATAGACTCTCTTCTACCTGCAAAAGAACTAAAATTATCTAAACAACCCCTTTGGATTATCTCTAAAGGGGTTTTCTTTACGTAAAGTGTTCTATCCGGTTCTAGCGCAATAGTTTGGTAGTTTATATGGTTAACAGGAATTAATGCCATTGTTTGTTCGTTTATTTCATAGTGAGGTTGTATATTGCTCATAAGATGAGAAATTCCTTTATCAGCTAAGAGTTTATCTACAGCTATTCTTTTGTTATGTCAAAACCGTTATTCTCTAGTTCTTTAATAATACGATCAAATATGAGATTGATATCTATTCCAGCATTTCGTAGCCTTAATAGAGTCTCAATACGAGGCAATCTTGTTCCTCTCTCCATCTCGCCAATATGTTCAGGGCCAATCCCCGTATCTTGAGAAAATCTCTCTTGTGTAACATCTCTTTCAATATCCCGAATTTTTCTAAGTTCATGTCCGAAAATCTCAGATATTAATTTCAGTTGTTCTTTATCCACCTGGGCACGTCCCTTTTTGTACCCATTGTCATAAGAGAAGAGTGAACATACCACATACGAACGTATGGATTTTTACATAATATGGTAATTGTTTTGGTTTTAAGTTAGAAGTTGCTACATACCTATTAAAAAACTACTTAACTTTCAAACCTAGTTACAAAATAGAATTTTTAAGGCATTTATTAAGCCAAAATTCCATTTTTATAGGACAAACTCCAATTTTACTACTCTATCACGTGATGTTAGTTGATATGACAACCATTAACAGACCAACTATCCTAATGGTGCCGGCAACAATAAAGCATATAGGAGAGTGTTAAATGGATAAAGATTTTACGTTTGAAGAAATATCTAAACAGAATGAAAATCGAATACACTATCATATTCACAAGTTACAAATAAGAGATTCATACAATGAATTCTATGTAGAAGGGCTATACGCGATGTGGCTTGCCTATAAACGATATCAACCAGATAAAGGACCGCTAGCTACTTATTTCAACTTCATGATACGCAATCGCATGATTGATTTGATTCGGAATAAAACGAAGGAGCAGCGAGACATGGATGCTTATCTGCAAAAGGAAAGTATCGAAAAGCAGGATGGGAATCATTCCAGTACTAGTAGCGTTCCACTCATAACACCTGAGGATATCGAAATAGTAGATGAAGCGATATGGAATGAAGTAAAGGAGAAGCTGAGTCCTAATCAGTGGAAATGGGTCGATTATTATATCATTCAAGGATTGTCACAGAGAGAGATTGCTGAAATAGAAGGAGTAACTGTTGAGGCAGTAAAGAGTTGGGCAAGAGAGGCTAAGAAGAAACTACGAGCTTCCAATATTCTGGATCATGGTAATTAACAAAAGGTGGATGGGGAATTTCCTCATCCACTTAATAGAAAGGGAGATACATAAATGAATTATATTAAAGAAATTAATGCATTTTACGATCTAATGGAGAGGGAGCCGCTATCAGCATCTGCGGTGAACTTATGGCATACGTTATTACACATTAATAATAAGGCTGGGTGGATAGAGGAATTTACGGTATCTAGTACTATTTTAAAGTTAAAAGGTGGACTAACTGATAGTTCCTTTAAAAGAGCAAGAAAGGAATTGGAAGAAAGAGGATTCATTGAATGGCGTTCGAGGGGGAGAAATCTTGCGCCTTTTTACAGGATGAAGAGTCTTTGTGTGGAGTTTAACAGTGCTGGAGGGTATGGGTCTAGTTTAGTTGAAACAGACGTGGACCAACAGGTGGACCACACTATGGACCACAGGACGGACCAACAAATGAACCAGCAAACGAACCAACAAGCGGACCAGCAGGTGAACCGTCAAACGGCCCCTTTAATTAAACAAAAGGAAACAAAACAAAAAGAAATGAAACAAAGTCGTCAAGAAGGGACAAGAACTGACGCGGTTGCTTTTTATCAAGATAACTTCGGTCTAGTCACTCCGTTTCTGACCGAGGAGCTCTTATCGTGGGTTAATGATTTTGGTGATGAATTTGTAATTGAAGCAATGAAACGGGCGCTTGTACGTGGGAAGTTGAACTTTAGTTATGTGAGGGGCATTATGAATTCTTGGTTGAATCAGGGGATTAGGACTGTGGAGGAGTTGAAGCTTAGTGAACTAGAGGGGAGGAATAGCAGGAATAGTGGTTCTGGCTGGAATCGTAGTAGATCTCGTAGTGATGAGGTTGTGCCGGAGTGGTTTTTGGAGAGGCAGCGGAAGCGGAAGGAGGATTATTTAGATGACGAGGAAGAGGAGGTCGCTGGGGAAATATTGAAGGAGTACTTGGCACAGAGGACTGTGTAATGAGGCGATAATTACGAACAAAGGTAAATATATGTAAGTATAGAGGGAAAAAGGTGATTTTGTAATAGGGATTGGGTCACGGGGACTTTTCTTTGCGTAATAAAGGCTAATAAAATATATACCTTGCTCAATAAACTAAATCTAAGGTTTATAATAAAATTATTTTCTCCGATATTATAATTGTAAGTTCAATAAATATAAGGAGTTTTATTTTTGAGTATCGATTATAAAGAAATTATGGTCTATCTTAAAGACTATCTTCCGTTGGTTTCATTAGTGCCTCCTGTTATATGGTTTATAAATAAGGTTCTAAACCGTACTAAATTTGATGTTCTTTTGGAGGATAAGTATAGGAGAAAACTATATGATTTTCTAGAGCTTTTACTAATATCTATAATTATTTCATTAATTATTACAATTGCTGCAGTTTCGATGCCAATTCATAAGAATTTAATAGACTACCTAGGAAATGGATTTTTATTAGTAATAGGTTTAATAATTTTATCTATTTTGATTATGTATGTTGTATATCGAATTGTACTTAAGGAAAAAAGGTATAAAAAGATAGTTAAGAAAGAGGTAAAGCGAAACAAGGAAAAAGTTTGGATACGGACATTTAAAATTTTTTCAATTCTAGTTTACGCTGGATTAATTTATATTAACTTTATAGTTATATATATTGCCAATATTAACTTGGATCAAGAGGAATTAATTTTCTTTAACATATCGTTAATAGTTTTTTATATTGCCTACTTTGCCGTATTAAGAAAGTTAAATCTCCAATTATATAAAAGCCAATTAGAGTACTATAAAATGATTGTAGTAAATCCGAATAAGGTTAATGATGAATTATCTAAACTTGTAATTTTTTATACTTTAGGTAAAGAAAGAATTATATTAATTAGAAAGAAAGATACAGAATATGTAAAAGACCTCTATAAAATTAGAATTTTTTATGTATATGATACTAGTACAAATACATTACTTAAATTTAAATCATAAGAATGTGCGAATATTATAATAAGCTATCTGGGGAGATAATTTAGGTGTATATATATTCTACCTTTATTTAAGTCCCAGTACCCGTTCTTGATCGGGGATTCACCTGTGGACCCATCCTAGTGTTAGCGTCCCTTGTCTTCATGTTTAGAAGTGGGAAAATGTCCGTTTCACCGAGTAAAAAAGTTTCGTCCATAGATTTTGTAAGGAGTTATTATCAATAGGTAGGAGTAAACATTGAATATAGAAAAGTATTTAATCTTAGAAAAAAACAAAGATAAGACAGAACAAATTGAGACATGTCAGTTGATCAACGGAAAATGGATAATAAAGTTCAACAAAAGTGAGAAAAAATACTCCTTTAACGAGGAAAATATCCTTTTTCTAAGTGAACCTCACACTATTGATCCTAGTACAAGTATCGTATTTGCGAATGACCAACCAATCTCAGGTATTAACAAAATACTAGATTTTGGCTCACATATTAGGATTATATTTAACAATGGATTTAACAAGATATATAAAAGTTCAGAACTCAACATAGAAAAAAACTCTTTAAGTAATGCGAAAGAAAAAGACACCTTTGAATATTTAAAAACACTAGCAGACGCTGTTAGCGTAAAACTTGATGGAGATGTGTCCTTTTTAAGAAAGCAGTATAATAACCTCACTCAGATTAGTCCACGAAGTGTTTTATCAGCATATTTAGGAAAGAAAAATCTAATTATCCAATCGAAACAGCAACAAGTAATTTTTCCATTTGGCTTTAATGCTAGTCAAAAGTCAGCAACTGAAAAGGCAATTACAAGTCAATTGAGTATAATTGAAGGTCCACCTGGTACTGGCAAAACGCAAACCATTTTAAATATCATAGCAAACGCAGTAATAAATAATAAAACTGTTGCCGTAGTTTCTAATAATAACTCTGCCACTGAAAATGTTGTTAAAAAGTTAAAAAAATATGGAATTGGTTTTATTGCAGCTTCTTTAGGTAATAAGGATAATCAGAAGAAATTCTTCTCTGAACAGAGTAAAACATATCCTAATATGAGTGATTGGATGATAGAGGAGGAAGAAATTCAATCCATTAAAACTTACCTGGTAGAAGAGCAACATAAGTTAAGCGATATGCTAGAAAGCCAAAATAGAAGGGCTATTCTGAAACAAGAGCTATCTCAACTTCAAACAGAATATGGTTACTTTGAAGACTACTATTCAGAATCAGGTTTTACAGAGTTTGATATAAAATCGTTGTTTCCATGGAAGGCAGATAAACTATTACAACTTATAGTTGCGTATCGACAACAAATTAAAACAGGGAAAATTAAATTTAGCACAAAATTATATAATCTATTTAATTATGGAATCTATCATTTTAGTATCTATAAGAACTCACCAGAGTTTATTATTACCTACTTACAAAAGAAGTATTACGACTTAAAATGGAACGAATTAAAGGATGAAATTGCTTCTTTAGATCGTAAGCTAGATAATTTCAATTTTGAAAGTGCGATGCAAGAATTCAGAGAACAATCAATGCGATTGTTTAAGGCAAGATTGGCCAAGCGGTTTGGTAGAGGTGGATCCAGGCCTATCTTTGATGCTAGCTCACTATGGAAGGGTTTTAATCGTTTTATCAAGGAATATCCTGTAGTTTTAAGTACAACTCATTCATTACGTAATTGTGCTGCTAATAATTATTTATTTGACTATGTATTAGTTGATGAGGCTTCCCAAGTAGATATTGTGACGGGGGCTTTAGCGCTATCATGTGCAAAAAATGCAGTGATTGTTGGTGATGAAAAACAGCTTCCAAATGTAGTTCCAGAAGACGTAAGAGAAAAAACTACTACCGTGTTTAACTCGTATCAATTTGATGATGCCTATAATTATTCAAAACATAGCTTACTAACCTCTATTGAAACGTTATTTAGTGAAATACCTAAGACATTGTTAAAAGAGCATTATCGTTGTCATCCGAAGATTATCGGTTTCTGCAATCATAAATTCTATAATAATGAGTTAGTTATTTTAACAGATGGTCAAGAACAGGACAAACCTTTAGTTTTATTTAAAACAGTAAAGGGGAATCATGCAAGAGGAACGGTTAACCAAAGGCAAATTGATGTCATTACGAAAGAAATAATCCCTGATCTTAGTCATGAAGATTCTGTAGGAATTATAGCTCCGTTTCGGTTACAGGCAGATGAGCTGCAAAAGGTTACCAATGAAAGGGAAATTGAAGCGGATACCGTGCACAAGTTCCAAGGTAGGGAAAAAGACATCATAATTTTATCGACCGTTTCCAACCAAATTAACGCAAATGATTTTGCTGATAACTCGAACCTTATCAATGTAGCTGTTTCGCGCGCTGTTAAAAAACTAATCATGGTAGCTGCTGAGGGTAGCGAAGAATGGCATGGAACTAATATTGGCGATTTAATAAGGTACATTAAATACAACAATTTTGAGATAAAAGATAGCCAAATCTATTCTGTATTTGATCTTCTTTATAGTTGTTATTCAGATCAATTAATTAGGGTGTTGAAAAGTAGTAAAAAAGTTTCTGAGCATATATCGGAAATATTAGTGAATAATGTGATTGAAAAAGTATTGGAAGAAAAGCATTTTCAAACACTTGGTTGTGTTCTTCATCAGCCGTTGAGAATGCTGGTTAAAAATTCAGAAATTCTTACCGAAGAGGAAAGGATATATGCAATGAATATCCTAACCCATACTGACTTTGTTATTTTTAATAAAATGGATAAGATGCCAGTATTAGTAGTGGAAGTAGATGGACATGCGTTTCATGCAGATAATGCAGCACAACTTAAGCGAGATAAAATGAAAGATAATATCTTAAGGAAGTATAATATCCCTATTATACGATTGAAAACGACTGGAAGTGAAGAAGAGAAGTTAATTCGTAATAAACTCATTGAGGTATTAAGAATCAATGAATAATTCATAAATTGGATAATGAGAATGTTCTTTGTGAAATCATCAAGGTGAAATATTAAAGTGATATTAATTTGTAGAATATTGTGATATTATGTAAGTGAAATCACACAAGCAATCATCTTACTAGGGCATGACAACGTGGATATAAAGTTGTCATGCCCTTTTGTTATTTAATTGATAATTAAATGTTTGGAGGAGTTTCGATGGGAAGGCGCATGTATGAAATTGAGATTAGGCATGATGGGTTAAATAAATATAGGTTAATAAAAGGATCTGACCCTTATGTTGTTAGGCAGAAAGCAAGATACCAAGAATTGCAATGGGAGGAAATGTGGAAGAAAAAACTGGAAAGTCAATTAAAGAAAGACGAAAGAGAGGCTGCTGCTAGAGAAAAGGAGGCTAAAAAGACGCTAGCATTACAGTTAACGAGTGAAGCAGAAGAGAAAATAAAGGAATTAGAGGGTATTTTGACCTTTAGTCTTGAAGAAGATGGTGCAATAGACTGGGAAAATTTAAAGGATTATACAGAATTTGATGAGCCTCAACCAGTTGAGATAGAACATATATCCTTACCAGATAAGCCAATAGAGGAGAGTACAAAATATATCCCTAAATTAAATATTATAGATATCTTTTTTAAGTCTAGTAAAAACAAAAAAATAATAAATATGAAAAAGTTATATGAAGAGGATTTAGGAAAATGGGAAAAAGAGGTAGAAGAGATAAACGATAAAAACGAGGATATTACAGCTCAAAATGAAGCAAACTTAGATGCTTGGCTAAAGAAGGAAGCGGAATTTAAAAGAGAACAAAAAGAGAAAAATAATGCAATTGATAATCAGAAGCATAACTATGAAAAAGGGTTACCATCAGCAATTGTTGATTATTGTGATATGGTCTTATCTAAATCAAGATATCCAGATTACTTTCCCCAGGAATATGATGTCGATTATAACCCAAACAATCATGTATTGATTGTTGATTATTCATTGCCATCTCCGGATAATTTACCAACGGTCAGAGATGTAAAATATATTCAATCAAGAGATGAGTTTAAAGAGTCATATTTAACTGCAACTGCTATAAACAAAATATATGATAGTTTACTATATCAAATAACATTACGCTCCATACACGAGCTGTTTGAAGCGGATGTGGCAAATTATATTGATTCGATTGTGTTTAATGGATGGGTTGAATCGATTGATAAGGCTTTAGGTAATAAAGTAACCGCATGTATTCTATCAATACAAGTATCGAAAGAAGAGTTTATAAAAGTCAATTTATCGCAGGTTGACCCTAAGCTGTGTTTTAAAAACTTTAAGGGAATTGGAAGTAGCAAGTTGAATAGTCTTACACCGATAGCGCCAATTATTACAATAAATCGTGATGATCCACGCTTTGTATCTTCTTATGATGTGATGGATTCATTAAGTGAAACCAACAATATAGCGGCTATGGATTGGCAGGAATTTGAGCATTTAATAAGGGAAATCTTTGAAAAGGAATTTAATCAATCTGGTGGTGAAGTGAAGATTACTAGAGCTAGTAGAGATGGTGGAGTTGATGCAGTAGCGTTCGATCCTGATCCTATCAGAGGAGGGAAAATTGTAATTCAAGCAAAAAGATATACAAATGTAGTTGGTGTTTCAGCTGTCAGAGATTTATATGGAACCGTTATGAACGAGGGTGCTACTAAAGGAATTTTAGTATCTACTGCTGATTATGGACCTGATGCATACAGTTTTGCTAAAGATAAGCCACTTACTTTGATTAATGGTAATAATTTATTGCACCTATTACAGAAGCATGGTCATAGGGCGAAGATAGATTTGAAGGAAGCGAAGAAAGTAATTAAAGAAAAGGAAAGTAATATTGGGCAATAAATGAATAGGGGGATTCCATATGTTGCAAAATAGAATCGATGAATTAGATAGTGCGATTTTAGATATAAATGGAGAATTAGTATTTGTGACAGGATTCATGCATGAGGAAATGATGGAATTACATCTTGTTGAAGGGAAAGATTATTGGAGTTCAAAAGGCTTATATGACTATCAAGAGTTGCAATATCAAAATATAAAAAATAATGCACTAATAATAGTTAGAGAAAATGGAAAAGAGATAAATAGATATCAGTATAAACCGGTCTATAAAGATACCGTTCAATATAAAAATAAAAATGGTAAAAATCTATCTATCACTTTTACGATAAGAAAAAGTTTATTTAGTGAACATTACCATCTTCTATCTGATAGAATTTCAATCATTTTTGATAGAAAAGATGATCTGGATAACTATCTATTAGATGAATATGGTATTCGCTGTACCTATAATTAGGGGTTAAGGTTACGAGGGGGGAATAATAATGGATAATATGATTTTATTGGACATTGAGACTGGTGATTTTGATGTGGACTCCGGAATATATGAAGTAGCATTATTGGTAATTAAGGAGGGTAGAGTAATTCTAAGTGAACATATTGCGGAAGTATATGATGAAAAGATTCGCCACCTAGGAATGGGGGAAGGATACAAGAATATATCTGAAAATCAAGTAATGCAGGAGCGTTTCCAACATATAATCAATACATATCAATACCCCATAGTAGCTCATAATGTTTCTTTTGATAGAAAGTTTCTCGTTCATTATGGTTGGTTAGAAGAGAATTACGAATGTTACGATTCTGTGCGGGCTATCAAGTATGCTAATCCTAATTTGTTTTCTTATTCATTAGAATATCTAGTACATTATTATGAGATTGATCTTTCATTAACTCATATTGCAATAGATGATGTTTACGCGCTTTTTGAGGTGATTAAAAAGGTTGATCCTAAAACATGGATACCTTTATACAAAGTTCCTCCCAAAAAATTTAATAAATTTGTTGAAGCCACCGCTAACGTGGAAGGAGAAAGTTCAGTTTTTCAAGGAAAGAGATTAGTGTTTACGGGTGCAAGTCCCTTTCCTAGAATCCTAATGAAAGAGATAGCAACAAAGTGTGGTGCAATCGTAACCGGAAGCGTATCTTCTAAAACAGATTTATTGATTTGTGGAGAAAAGCCAGGTAGTAAGTTAGAAAAAGCTAGGGAGTTAGATATTGAAATACAGACAGATGAATGGTTCATAGATGCAGTATCAAAGGATTTAAATTTAGAGACGGCTACTATTGTGCGGCAAAGTGTTGCTGCAACCAAGGAAACTAGAAACGAAAAAATAACTTACACTAAGATTCCTGAATTAAGAGGAAAATTAGTTAATATAGCATTGCTACCATTTAGGATACAAAAGAAAGTGGAAGATATTCTCATTAATCATATGGAGGTAGTTGGCATTAATAAAGGAACCAATGGTTATAAGGTGGATTTTATTATTCATTCAGACGATAGGGAGTATGTCCTTTTAGAAAAGGCTAAAGAAATGCAAATAATTGCTATTCCATTGTCCAAGTTTAATAGAATGATTTTGAGTTAGTAATGAATAGTTAATAAGTAGTTTGCTAGTCACAAGAAAACAGCATTGAGAATCACATCCCAATGCTAGTTTTTTTTCTACATATTTAAGGCTCCCGAACTTTCCAATTTTAAAGCCTGCTTCTCCTCCGATCTATCAATAAGAACTGCTGCGGTGGCATCACCAGTAATGTTCATGGTCGTATAAGCCATATCAAGTAATCGATAGATGGCTGCGATAGGGCCCATTAATTCAACCGGTAGATTAAGAAGGGTAAGGAATGATGCCCCGAGTACAATTCCCCCGCCTGGAATGCCGGGTGCTGCCATATTTAAAATCGTTGCGATAATAACGAGATAAATAATTTGGCCAACCCCGAGTGGAATATTGTAAAAGTCGGATACAAAGACAGCAAGTAGACTAAACGATACTGCTCCACCGGCCATATTAATGGTCGTTCCCAATGGTATAACAAAGTTAGTAATGGATTCGGAAACTTTAAAGTCATTTCTGGTTACTCGCATGGTTGTTGGCATCGTTACAGCAGAACTTGTTGTAGATAGAGATACAAGCCACACTTTATAAATCCCTTTAATAAAATCAATCGGATTGAGTTTACTATATAACCAAGCAGGAAGTAACATAACAAGGATAAATACGATAATACATGCGAAATATGCTGTGAAAATATATAAACCAAGTGCAGAGAAAATACTAGCACCATATTCAGCAGTGGCGAATGCCATCAGAGAAATAATTCCGATGGGTGTTAGTTCCATGATGAAATCAAGAATTTTAAAAATGACTTTGGACAAACTGTTGATAAACGTTCTGACTGGATCGGCCTCTTTCCCAATCACCACAATGGCTACGGAGAAAATAAGCGTAAATAAGATGGTTGCCAGAATATCCCCTTCAGAAATCGCCTGAAATAGATTACTTGGTACGATATTCATAAAGAAATCGGCAAAGCTTGGTTCGGTGATTTCACCATCATAGCCGACCGCATCGATATTAATTTTCTGACCAGGACGAATTAAGTAGGAAATGACTAAACTTATTGCTGCTGTGGTGATAAACATGACAACAAAGACAACTATACTCTTAAAGCCAATTCGACCGAGATCATTGGAACTGCCAATATTGATAATACCAGTGGAGACTGCTACGAAAATAATAGGAATAATCATCATCTTAATTAAATTTAAGTAAATATCGCCGACGAACTTTGCTTGAATAGCGAGTTCGGGTAAAAGTATACCAAACAGGATTCCGAGTCCGAATCCAATCGCAATGCGGGTGAATAAGTGTTTTTTAGCTGTTAATAGTTGTTTCATTTTGTAGGGCTCCTTTGTATGTTGGGTTTTTACCTTTACGGTAACTGCCTAAAATATTGATATAAGTGCAACTATCTTCTAACTCTTCTAAAGCCATCTTGAGAGATTCGTTACCAAGACCGCTATCAATATCGATAAAGAATCCATATACGAACGGCTTCGTTTGAGTTGGTCGGGAAATTAAGTTGAGTAAATTCGTATCATGCTGTTTAAAAATGTTTAAAATATCGCTTAGTGAGCCAGTGCTGTGAGTTGTTTCGACGTAAATAGATGTTTTATCTTGTACTTGATTCACTCGAGCCTTTTGCTTTTTAAAGAATAAGAAACGTGTTGTATTGAATGGATTGTCGCTAATATTTTCTTGAATCACTGTCATGCCATACAATTCTGCAGCGTGGCTACCTGCTATGCTGGCGATGGTGTTATCCTTTGAATTTTTAACTAGTTTAACTGCACTAGCCGTATCCGTATATTCGAACACCTCGATATGAGGATACTGGCTTAAATATGTATAGCATTGCTCCAGTGCTTCTGGATGTGAATATACTTTGGTGATCTCCGACAGCTCGATTGGATGCTTTGTAATGAGTGCGTGACCAATTTTTACATAGATTTCATCTGTAGCGGCTACATCTAAATACTTCAACAAATCGATCGTTCTTGTAATAGGACCGGTTGTTGAGTTTTCTACTGGTAGAGCAATATAGTCAACTTCATCATGGAGCAATGCATCCACTAATGATCGAAAGGTACGAAAACCTCTTGTCTGATAATTATTTTCCCCGCTAAACTTTTGACATGCAATCGAACTGTAACTACCTTCCACACCTTGATAACCAATTAACAATATACTCACTCCTCTAATGATGATAAGAAAACTTGGCAAGCCAATACTGAAAGACGCGGATTGCCCTGGTTTTGCTTATACTTTATTCCTTAAAACTTTTGTACTTTCTTAAAGTGTAAAAAAAAGACCATTTATGCTTCAGCCTCTGGAAAAGGAGAGAAACGTAAATGGTCTAGAAAATATTAAAAACCAGCCACTTCGATTTCTCCTGTGACTGGTTAAACATTTTTACATGCTAATCAGCCATCTTAGATATAGGTCGTCTATATCCGTGATGGCATATAGACGTTATCTAAAATAGCTAAAAAAGAACTGATTTAATTGTTGGGATGTATGCTCTAACATAATTATCACTCGAATCCTTTGATTGTTAAATAAATTCTAACGACTTGTTTGTGTGTTGTCAATAAGAATTTTTTAGTATGACGCTTTGAAGATAGCTGTGAATACTTTCGGAAGGGAAAAATATTTCTCTCGGAAGAAAGAAAACTTCGCTACAAACTGTTTTTATAGCATAGGGATTTCCCTGACGATCAGTAGGAAATCTAATGAGTGAATAAAGTCATTTGTTGTAAAAAGATTCAGCTGAGATAACCGCATGCGCACTTCTCTACGTTAATTTATTTAAAAAAGCGATGGTTTTACTATTGTATGATTTGACCAGTAGAACCTTCCCCATTACTTATGATATAATAGGTAACAGAATACAACCCTTCACTAAAAGGAGATTGTTACTATGAGTGTGCATGTTCTTAATTAATCCATAATTGGATAGCTTGAAAAGGTTCAAAAAACTAGCGATTTAGCTAGTCTATTTGTGTTGTCCTTTTCAAGGTGAATTAAGAACAGGCTACTAAGCGGATAAGTTAAGATACGGACTTAAAGCTATGGCTGTTTTTGCCATAGCTTTTTTTTATCGCGGTGAAACCGACAGTTTCCCCCTTCTAAACAGGAAGATAAGGGACGCTAACACCGGGATTGGTCCACTTACCATCAGGGGAGTTCCCGTTGATGGAAGGTTCTCTTATGTAGATGTTTCGTTAAAGGGACATCTATCTAAATCACACTAGTGAAGGGATTCTTGCAACCGTCTTAAGCATAGGCTTGAGACGGTTTTTTTATTTTCATTGAAAGCGAGGAAAAGACAATGAATCAAAATACGATCGAAAAGCTTGAATATAAGCGGATTTTAGAAGAAGTTTCACAATTTGCGTTAACAACAAAAGGGAAGCAAAAAATAATAGAAAGCCATCCGATTCAAAATAAAAAGCAATTGGAAAGAATGCAGGAGGAAATAAAGGAAGCAATCGGAGTCTTGAAGATAAGTGCCAGTGTGCCAATTCATTCACTTGATGATGTGGATATTTATTTGGAGCAAGGGCATAAGGGGCTTGCTTTAAGGGCGGAGCAGTTAGTAAACATTCAAACCTTTTTGGATCATTGTAGAAAATTAAAGCGATTCATGCGGGATAAGGAACATATTGCGCCAACGATATCAACTTATGTATGGTCGATTGAAGATCTTCAAGGAATCGAGGATGAATTAGCCCGTTGTTTAAAATATGGCCAGATTGACGACTACGCAACCCCTGAGCTTGCGAAGGTTAGAAGACTGATTAGCCAACGGGAAAAAGAAGCGAAGGAAAATGCGGAGGCAGCTGCGAAATCCAAACGTATAGCAGACTACTTGCAGGAAAAGCATATTGTTGAAAAGAACGGTAGTTACGTACTTCAAGTAAAAGCAGCCTATAAAAATAAAATAGACGGTCACGTCGTCGATGTATCATCATCTGGGGCAACGGTGTTTATTGCGCCAAAAGTAGTTGCTGAAATACAAGGAGAGGTAGAACTACTACGGATGACGGAGGAAAACGAGGTACAACAAATTTTATACACCCTTACAGGGATGATTCTAGAAAAGGAACAAGAAATCAAAATCGCAATGGATACGATGCTTCATTATGATGTCCTGTTTGCTAAAGCGAAGCACGGCCTATCAATTGATGGTGTCCTGCCCATCTTAAATGAAACATACGATATCCATTTAAAAAATGCTCGCCACCCCATGTTAAAGGGAAATGTAGTGCCACTGTCTGTTCATCTAGACCGATTGGCACGTGCCCTTGTCATTACTGGTCCGAATACGGGAGGGAAGACCGTTACGCTAAAAACGGTGGGATTGTTATGTATGATGGCTCAGACTGGACTAATGATTCCAGCAGCGGAAGGAAGTTCGATTCACTTATTCGGAAAAATCTTTGTAGATATGGGCGACGGCCAAAGTATCGATGAAAACTTGAGTACCTTTAGTTCAAGATTAAAGAATATTATCAATGTCTTGGAGGAAACAAACGATAACACGCTCGTTCTATTGGACGAACTCGGCTCAGGTACGGATCCGAATGAAGGGATGGCACTAGCGCAAGTCATCATGGAGCAGCTCGTAGATAAAGGTGCGACTTTACTTGCTACTACCCATTACAGCGAATTAAAAAGCTTAGCACAGAATAAGGAAGGCTTTATCAATGGTTCGATGGAGTTCGATTTGCATACACTTCAGCCAACATACAGACTAATTGTAGGTGAAGCTGGGAATAGCCAAGCATTCCCAATTGCGATGAAACTAGGAATGCATCCAAAATTGGTGGAGCGGGCTTTTCATCTTACGTATAAAGATAAGCAAAAGCCCTTCATTTATGAAGAAAATGAAGAATTTAAGCAAAGCTATCAAAAGCAAATCGTAGTCAACCGCTATGTAAGAGCGGTGAAGAAAGAAAAGATTCAAACGGAGATAGCTCAGTTTGACCAAGGGGATAACGTAAGGATTTCGCCAAACGGGGAGACTGGGATTGTTTATAAAGGACCTGACAGTATGGGGAATTACGTAGTTCAAATCAAAGGAGAGAAAAAAACAATCAATCATAAATTGCTGAAGCTTCATATAAAAGCTAGTGCGCTTTATCCAGAGGGATACGATTTTGATCAAATCTTTAAGTCTAAAGAGTATCGAAAGAAAAGTCGGTTAATGAATCGGAAATATGTAGAGGGATTAATGATTGAAGTGGAGAGGGAGGATGAGTAAAGAGGGAAATATGGGGGGTGCTGCAGTAGATTTGCTAAAAGTGACACATACGTAGTTGTGTCGCTTTTTTATAGGTTTTTGAAAATCCATTGTTTAGATAGCAAGGAAGAGGATGGGCCTTGATGGTGGAACAACTGCCAATATGATCAAGCTGCTCAGAATAACGAAGAATAGTAGACAGCCTTACAGAGAAGTAGGGCTGTCTTTTTTTACAATAACGGAGAGTGATACATTCTCGAGTTACTTCATATTTATAAAGATATTATCTTGTTACGCCTAAACGATGATAACAACTTATGCCGGCCTTTTTCAGGTTTGTCTAGATCTATATAGTAGTCTTTATAGTTATTGACGAACAGTGATGTGACGTTCTTATCCGGTATAGAGTTCAATATTCAGGGAAGTAATGTACGTATTCCTTCCTAATAGACTGTTCTTTACATAGCACCTCCAAAAATCATTCCATTTTGAAAGATTTATTGAATATTATGTTAGTATGGAAAAAGAAGCAACATTTTACGGAGAATAAGTAGGAGGCATATCATGACAAAACAACTCTATATTAAGCAAAAGGTGTTCAGTATAGGTGAGAAATTTGCGGTGAAGGATCAAGAGGAGAACGATGTTTATTTCGTGGAGGGCAGCTTCATGAAAGTCCCTAAGACCTTCTCGATTATGAATACAGCTAGAGATGAAGTTGCTACGGTTACGAAGAAGGTATTTAGCTTTTTGCCGAAGTTTTTTGTTGAGGTGAATGGACAAGAGGTGTTAACGATTAAGAAGGAAATTTCCTTCTTCAAGGCTCGCTATACGATTGATGCAGTAGGTATTGAAATTCGAGGTAATTGGTGGGATATGAATTTCCAAGTAGAGCGGCATGGTGAGGTCGTGGGGAAAGTGAATAAGGTATGGTTGTCATGGGGGGACAGCTACAAGGTCGAGATATTGGATGAAGCGTTGGAGACGATTATGATTGCTATTGTGGTTGCGATTGATTGTGTGAAGGATGACAATTCTAAGACAGCTAACTCCTCGATTACGACGAATTAATTAAGGCTATAGGAGCTTAATCTACCATTAATTGTGAAGGGGAAGCAGAAAGTCAAACAGCAAGAGGGGGAGCTTGGGTGGAGATAAACTTTAACTTACCGGATAATGTGATCACCATCGTAGCTAGTTGTTTTGTTTGGGGTGTTATTGCCTATTTAGCATACCGAATATATCAGAGGCAAACGGATAAACCAAAGGTATGGAAGATAGCGGTGATTATCCTCATTGGTCTTATTTCGTTTTCTATTGATTTGCATTTATTTGATGTACTAGTAAAATTGGCCATCCTACCATTGGGTGTCTGGGCATTATATATTATGTTTAAATGGACAAATAAGAACTGGCATGCTTATCGCCGGTTCGCTTGGTTAGGATTTTGGGCGAACTTTATCTTTTTGGCGTCAACATTCCTTGCTATGCCGATTGATCATATCGTGTATCCGAAAGAGGAACCAGCAACATATATGGCCAGAATAGAAGATGCATCCCTTGTTCCAATCCATCCGTCAGCGATAGCGGACGGGGCATTGAATATAGATAGATTAGATAAGGAACTACATACGATGAAATCGGAAGCGGTATACAGTGATAAATGGTATCAGGATACTTATATGAATCATGTGGATACGAATGAGAGAGATGAGCGATTCCCTTATCAGTTGGTTGGGGCTTCTGCCGCATGGGGCAGTGGTCTTCATTCCGTTATCTTTATTGAAAATGATGGAAAGGGTCTGTTAATTACAACGGCCGAAAATCAGCTTTATTTTCGCTTTGCTGAATCCATCATTGAGGGGGTGGAGTGAAGATGATTAAGAAGATGATTAAGAAGATGATTGGTATTGGTGTAGCCTTCGTGCTAATAATGGGAGGGATTTATTGGTTTTATCTCGCAAAGCCTACTTCTTTTCCATCGAAGGAAGAGCTATTAGTTGAGCTTAATGATGTTGATCCTTACGTGGACGCAAGTGTAATCCAAGATACATTGGTGTTGGATGAAAGACATGTCTTGGTGCCTTTTATAGCTGATACGGATGATTATGGTTTAAGCTATTGGGTTTGGAATAAACATAAATGGCGAGTTTCCATGATTTCTTCGCGAGGTACGCCGATGGTATGGAAAATTGATCCGGCAGACCCGTCGACATATTACTTCGTGTGGAATATTCACCCGGAGGATAAGATGACTACAATGGACTACTTCCTCCTACGTGATCGAAGCTATCGTATAACGAGTGATGGGGGAGGGCTCCAGAAAGAAACGTATTATCCTAAAATCGAATTGCGAACAACCGTATCCCTTAACGAGTCCTATGGAGTTATGAAGCTACCGGAGGAATGGGTTAGGGTTATGAATGCATTTAATGACATGGGTAAAGCCTCTCCATCGAATGGATTCTTTAACTCCGTTTTCCCTGACCAAATGATGCAGTTTGGCTGGGTTCCTTCTTATCAAGATGGTGTAGAGCTTTCTTTAGAACGATCATTTAATGGCAGTAGGTATTATACCGATGTCCCAATCGACCTCGACCATATCATGATCCTTAACGAACCAGACTTGGAGGCGCCTGTCACTCCTTGAGATTTGTCAGTTCTGTTAAGGGGGACGTGAAATCTATCAGTAATATATGCTTTGCTCCAAGACAGAAGGCACAACGGTAATCCCCGATGTCCCTTCTGTCTTTATCTATAAGCAGAAACAAGGCCCCTTTCTTATCTCGTTTTCCCCTTCTACCAAATTGTAAAAATATTTCTGCTATGCTAGAGTTGATGTAACAGTTTATAGGAAGAGGCTTTGAGAGCATGAACTATGAATATGAGCAAATTAATTATAAAAAGGATCTGCCGATTAATGTATTTACCCATACTGTGGAACACTTCCCCTATCACTGGCACGAGGATATGGAGATTTTATTTGTATTAGAAGGTGCTCTTGAAATACGGGTTGGGCAGGATAGCTACGATTTAGAAGTGGGAGACATTTTCCTTGTGAATGGTAGTGAACTGCACTTTATTAATTCTAAAACGGATTATGGAAAGACCCATGTACTCGTTTTGCAAATAAATAGTGATTATCTAAGAGATCAACATATGGATATCAAACATAAAAGATTCTTTATCTATTCGAAGGATCTAGGGAATGTCTCAAAAGGCGTGATGGATGACTTAAAGTTTATCCTCGCTAATATGATGGACTTAACCATCAATCGAATAAACTTATATGAACTGAAAGTGAAAAAGTGGTTATTAGAGCTTATCGTTATTCTAATGGAACATTTCGAAGTCCCACAGGAAGAGGATTATGACGAGCTAGCGAAGGACGAACGTTTGCTAGAAATCTTAAAATATATGAATATGCATTCTGCTAGATCCAATTTAAGCTTGCAAGATATTGCGGAAGCGTTTTCGCTTAATCCGCAATATTTGTCTCGGTATTTTAAGGCCAAAGTCGGCGTCACGATAAAGAAAAAATTAGATGGTATGCGCCTGAACAAGTCTTTAATGGAACTACAAACGACGGACTTAACGGTGACAGAGATAGCGCTGAAGTATGGATTTCCAGATAGTAAAGCATATTATCGGGTGTTTAAAGAAATATTAGGGATTACCCCTAGCGAGTATCGTGAGCACTACCATTTTGAACTGGAACAACATGTATCGAAGGATTACCTAAGTATTAATAATCGTGAATCGCTAACGAACTTATTTAAATATTTACATCGAAAGAAGAGTAATCAACCAGTAGTAAAGACGGAAGCAAGAAATCTATCAGTAGACCTGACGAACACAAAGAGAAGGATAGAGCATACCTTTACTAATTTACTAACATTTGGATATGCTCCCCTTGCTTTGAGAACCGATTTTAAGGCCCAGCTTCATCAAATACAAGAGGAAATTGGATTTCGTTATGTTCGGTTCCATGATATTTTGACAGATCGATTACTTGTTTACAATGAAAAGTCTGATGGATCCTATTACTTTAATTTTCATAATATCGATGTGGTTCTCGATAATCTACTAGAAGAGAACGTGAAGCCGTTTTTAGAGATTGGGTTTATGCCGAAGCAGTTAGCAACGACTACGGAGACTATTTTCTTATGGGGTGCCCATGTTTCCCCGCCAAAGGAAATGCTTCGTTGGAAGGAGCTAATCGATGCTTTTATTAGACATGTCATCAATCGTTACGGACTTGATGAAGTAAGGACATGGTATTTCGAATTTTGGAATGAGCCAGAGGTTGAATATTTCTGGAGGGGAACAAGAGAGGAATTCTTCACGTTATATGCGGAGACATATAAAACAATCAAAGCGATCGATTCGGAACTAATAGTAGGCGGTTTTAGTAGTGTTAATTTTAGCCGTTACGAGGAATGGTTGAAAGCGTTTAACCAACTGGCGGAGAAAGAAGGAATCGGGTTAGACTTCTTTTCTGCTCATGTATACAATTTTACTAGAAAACCGGCTGAAGAAATAAAGCATACGGACAAGAAAGCTAGTATCTCCGCTGAAAATGTGACTCAATTTTCTAGCATTATGCTGGGTGATGAACATAATCTGACTAAAAGTATCGATAGCATTATTCGAAAGGGTAAGGAAGTCTCAACTACTGATGAGATATGGTTAACAGAATGGAATAGTAATAGTGATAGTAAAGATTTACTCCATGATACCTGTTATATGGCACCCCTTATCGTCAAGACTTCTATTGAAAACTTTGAGAAGGTAAAAGGGATGGGCTACTGGACGTTTACCGATATATTTGAGGAGTTTAGCCGGGAGATGTCACTTTTTCATGGTGGGTTTGGCTTGATGACATATAACGGAATTAAAAAGGCAGGTTACCATGGATTTTCCTTCTTAAGTAAGCTGGGAGAGGAACTAATTTTAAAGCGAGAGGATATGATTGTGACCAAACGAGGCGAGGATTACCAAATTCTTATCTTTCACTACTTACATCCTAATCGTTTGTATCGTACCTTTGATTATTCCCAGTTGTCGGAGCATAATCGGTATACCGTGTTTGAAGAGGAAAGAGATCGGCAGTATACCATTTTGCTAAAAGGAATTCAGGGCAACTATACGGTGAAAAAGCAGTATGTGAATCGCGAAAAAGGCTCTGCATATGATGCATGGGTTGAAATGGGAGCACCAAGTACTCTGGATCGTTGAGCGCTTAGCTACCTAAAGGGACGAGCAGAGCCTGGAATTTATGTGGAGGATGTAGAGGTTAGGGAGGATTATACACTGACAACGAGTTTACAGCCTCACGAAATTCAGTTAATTGAATTGAAGCGACGGTACTAATTATATCTTTTTAAGATGGAGCCATCTGCAACTATGCGGGTGGCTCTTTTCGTTGTGATGTCAAAAATCGTAATAACAATACGATGGAAATGGGAATTGAATAGTGTGTTGTTTTGATTAAGAGTCAATAATTGGAATGCAATTTCTCTTTTATTGGAATGATGTTTATGCTTCTGCCATGTATAGTAAACGTATTGTGACATTTTATGTTACCGCTTTCATGCATTTGATTAAAACAGACATATAGGTAATAGGGGGAAAAAGAGAAATGGCTAAATCGGAATACCGACAATTAAAGAAGGGTTACAAAGAAGAAGCCAAGGAAAGATCGAAGCAAGTAACATTGGAAAAGAAAGAAATGAGGAAGCTTCCGAAAGAGGAAAAAGCCCTTAAAAAGCAAGAAATAAAGCAAAAAATCGAGTCCTGGAAAGAGGATATTAACGCGACGGAAGACAAGAAAGAAAAAAAGGCGAAGAAAAAGGGATATAAGAAATATAAGAAGATAAGAAGACGGCCTTATGTATTGGCTACATGGGCAGCAATTATTCTTTTATTAGTTGGATCGTATACGAATTTTTATATGAAGAGAACTGCTCCAATGACAGCGGAACAGGCAGAAGCAGCGGAATTTTCTAAAGCGGTTGCAGAGCAAGTGATGGCAGAAAGTATCGTTTTATTAAAAAATGAAAGCGATTTTTTACCACTTCAAGATACGAAAATAAATGTGTTTGGAGCGGGAGCAGCGAAACCGGTATTTGGTGGAGGTGGAGCAGGAGCGATTGATAGTTCCGAGGTTGATGATCTTTATTTAGCGTTTGATCAACAAAATATTGAATACAATACAACACTATATAACCTTTACAGTAATTTCATCTATGACGGAAATGCAAGTACAGAGCCATTTGAAAAGCCTGGAAAATCATTAATGCAGAAGCTATTTCCAAATGTAATTGGGTTTATCCCACAATTTACAAAGGAAATGCCAGCAAATGAGCTTTCTGAGGATGTTATAAAAGAAGCGGTAGATTATTCTGATACGGCATTGTATGTTATTTCGCGAACTGGTTCAGAGGCAATTGATCTGAAAGTAGAGGATGTACGCTTGAAGCAGGAGGAAAGAGATACATTAGATATTTTGGATGCGAACTTTGACCATATTATTGTGTTAGTGAATACGGTTAATGCTTTTGAATTAGGCTTTATTGAGGAATATGAAAATATTGATAGTGTTATGTGGGTTGGTGCACCTGGGAAGTACGGAACACATGCGATTGCGAAGGCGTTAACTGGTGATGTAACGCCATCTGGTAAGCTCGTAGATACGTATGCATATGATGTAGAAAGCAATCCAGCGGTCATCAATACAGGGAATTTTGAATATGTGGATGAAAACGGGGAAGGTACAGGACGTTATTTCACGAATAATTTAGAAGGTATTTATGTTGGATATCGTTATTATGAGACATTTTTAGATGATGCAGAATATAGTGAAACCGTTCAATTCCCATTCGGTTATGGTCTATCCTATACCGATTTTGATTGGGAAGTGGTGGAGACGGTATTTAATGATGAAGAGATTTCAGTAGACGTGGAAGTAACGAATACGGGAGATTTTGCAGCGAAGGACGTTGTACAAGTGTACTTCTCGGCACCATTTATAGAAGGTGGAATAGAAAAGGCTAGCATTGAGCTTGGTGGCTATGCGAAAACAAGTGAGCTAGCACCCGGTGAATCGGAGGTTGTAACGGTAACCTTTGCAACGAGCGATATGGCTTCTTATGATCAGGAAATGGAAGAGGCATGGGTGTTAGAAGCGGGCGATTATCAAATTAAAGTAGCTCGTCATATCCGTGATATCGTCGAGGAGTTCGCGTATAATGTGGGTGAGACGGTCGTTATCAAAGAAGATCAGGCGACCGGTACGGAAATTCGTAATTTATTTGAGGATGCAGCGGGCGATTTAGTTTACTTATCTAGATCGAACCCAGAGGATACCTTCCCGAAAGCACCTACAGAAGAGGAGTACCTCATTCCGGAAGTGGTGGTAGATACTGCTGAGTACAAAGTGGAGCCGTCTACGGAAGAAGCACCTACAACTGGTGCGGACAATGGGGTGGAGCTTGCTGATCTAAAGGGCTTGGATTATCATGATCCACTTTGGGAGGAATTTTTAGATCAGTTTACAGCAAAGGAAATGGTAAAACTAGTTGGTGATGGTGGGTACTGGACAGAGCCAGTAAAACGATTGGGAGTACCGGCTACAACGATGTATGATGGGCCAGCAAGTATTCGCTCATTCTTTGAAAGCTGGTCATCTGTTGCTTTCCCTGTTGGGGTCAACATGGCAAGTACATGGAATGATGAGTTGATTGAACAGATGGGTGTTGCGATGGGGCAAGAAGCAGTCGCGTATGATGTAGATGCCGTGTATGCACCATCAATGAACATGCACCGTTCCCCATTAGGTGGAAGAAACTTTGAATATTATTCAGAGGATCCTTATATTTCTGGTAAGCTTTCTGCTGCTTATACGAGAGGGCTACAAAGCACTGGTACTGTTGCGGTATTTAAGCATTTTGCTGGAAACGATCAAGAAACGAACCGAGCGGCGAATGGTTTGTACGTTTGGGCAACAGAGCAAGCATTACGGGAAATATACTTTAAGCCATTTGAAATTGCAGTGAAGGAAGGAAATCCATATGGTGCTATGTCGGCATTTAACCGAATTGGCACAACATGGGCAGGTGGTAATCGTGCATTACTAACTGACTTACTACGAGAGGAATGGGGTTTTGAAGGCTTTGTGATTACCGATGCAGGTATAGGACCACAAGGGAATCATTTCGATCCACACCAAGCCATTCATGCGGGTAATGACCTAATGCTAGCATTCCCAATCAACTTTAGTTGGGATAATAAATTTGAAAAAGAACTGAAGCAGTATTTAGAAGAGGACGAAGCAGGTACACTACTTGGACTGAGAAATGCTGTCCACAATATTAGTTACTTTATCTTACAAACAAATAAGGTGGATTAAATGACGAATTATAAAGAGTTAATAGCAAACATGACACTAGAGGAAAAAGCATCCTTAATGTCCGGGGAAAATTTTTGGAATACGAAGCAGATCGAACGGCTTCGTATTCCATCTATCATGCTGACGGATGGCCCTCATGGATTACGCAAGCAAGGTGGAAAGGCAGATCATTTAGGCCTTAACAAAAGTATTCCGGCCACTTGTTTTCCAACAGCAGCAACACTAGCCAACAGCTGGGATTTAGATTTAATTCAGGAAGTGGGTTCGTATTTAGGGAAAGAAGCAGCTAGTGAGCAAGTGAGTGTATTACTTGGTCCTGGGTTAAATATTAAACGAAATCCGCTTTGTGGCCGGAATTTTGAATATTTCTCGGAAGATCCCTATTTAACTGGGAAGCTTGCGGCAAATATGGTAAAAGGAATTCAGTCGCACGGAATCGCTGCTTGTCCGAAGCACTATGCAGTCAATAGCCAAGAGCATATGCGGATGACGATTGATGAGGTAGTGGATGAACGGGCATTGCGTGAGATTTACTTGGAAGGATTTCGTTATGCAGTTGAGGAAGGCAAGCCCAAAACGATCATGACCTCCTACAATAAAGTAAATGGCGAGTACGCGAATGAAAACCATCACCTCATGCAGGATATTTTGTACGGAGAGTGGGATTTCCAAGGAGTTGCGGTGACCGATTGGGGTGGAAATAATGATCGCGTCGAAGGTCTAAAAGCAGGAAATCAGCTCGAAATGCCATCTACTGGAGGAATTACCGATAAAGAGATCGTAGAAGCAGTTCAAACCGGAGAACTCCAGGAAGAAGTGTTAGATGAAGCGGTGGAGCGAATGCTTCAGCTCATCTTTGAAACGACCAATGCATTGCAGGATACGGAAAAGGTTGATTACGAGGAGCATCATCAAAAAGCAATCGAGGCGGCGAGAAAATCGATTGTTCTGTTAAAAAATGATAAGGCTACGCTGCCATTAAAAAAAGAGCAAAAAGTTGCGATCATTGGTGATTTCGCTGAAAATCCTCGATATCAAGGTGCGGGAAGCTCCTTGATTAATCCGACTAAGTTAGATAATGCATTGGATGCTTTACAAGCAACAGACTTAGCCATTATCGGGTATGAACAAGGGTTTAAACGTTTTGGTGGAAAAAGCGAGTCCCTGAAAAAACGAGCATTAAAATTAGCCCAAGAAGCAGAGGTTGTGTTGTTGTTCCTTGGTCTAGATGAAGGTAGTGAAGCAGAAGGTATTGATCGCGCTGATATGAAGCTAAGGGATAACCAGCTAGAATTGGTGAAGGAATTAGCAAACGTACATGATCATATAGTCGTTGTGTTATCCGGCGGTTCAGCAATTGAGATGCCTTTTGCAGAGGATGTGCAGGCGATTGTCCATGGGTATCTAGGTGGTCAAGGTGGTGCTACTGCTATTCGTGATGTCTTGCTTGGGGATTATAATCCAAGTGGGAAGCTGGCAGAGACATATGCCCTAAAGTATGAGGATATACCGTCAGCACCATATTATCCCGGCTTAGAGGCTACTAGTGAGCATAGAGAGAGTATCTATATTGGGTATCGCTATTTTGATACGAAAAAGGTACCTGTCCTGTTCCCGTTTGGGCATGGTTTATCGTATACCGAGTTTGCTTATAGCGATTTAAGGGTTAGTGAACAATCTGCTACCTTTACGATTCGTAATATTGGCGAAGTAGCGGGTGAAGAGGTTGCACAGCTCTACATCAAGCCGACTAACGCAAGCGTGTTCCGGGCTAATAAAGAGCTAAAAGGTTTTATCAAGGTTCATTTAGAGCCAGGCGAATCAAAGGAAGTGAAAATCGAATTAGATGACCATGCATTTTCGTATTATAATTCCTTTCATCATTGCTGGTCGATAGAAACAGGCTCATATGAAATACAGGTTGGTAGTTCGATCGATGATATACGATTATCTGCTGTTGTAGAGGTGCAAGGTGATGACACGGAGCATCATTATAATAAAGAAGCGCTTAAACCGTATTATCAAGCAGATGTTCACCATATCGGTGATGAAGCATTTCATCAATTACTTGGGTGGACACCTCCAAACCCATTATGGGATCGGAAGGCTAAGCTTGGCTATAATGATACGATTGCCCAAGGAAAATACAAAAAAGGGTTTGGAAAGCTTCTTTATATCGTGGTGTTACTCGCTAAAAAGTTCCTATTTTTCATCCGCAAGCCTTTACTAGCGAATAATGTCATGTTCGTCATGAACATGCCCTTCCGCCAGATCCCTCGGTTCAGCCAAGGAAAGATTAGTGAGAAGATGGTTGATCGGGTCCTAAAACTGATTAATTTCAGGTAGAAGGTATATATTCATAGTTCGTGGAGATGGGTAGAATTCTAAGTAAAGTAGAATAGTATTAATAATAAAGTGCTAAGTGGAAATTAGCACTTTATTTTTGTGTTATAGCAATTATTTTTTTGTAAGAAAAGAGTGGCAGCATTGATCTTAAGAGACGATAAGTTTTATACTAATTCTTTATTCTTTTTATAGGAATTCTTTAAGGAAATATAATCCACGAAAAATAAGATTAAGCCACCTATAATCGATACGGCTATCATTTCATACCATTCACTGATACTGTTAGGAAACATAAAAACTAGGTATAAAAGGTGAAATATAATGACAAATCCACATGACTTAGTAAGAATTACTTTTAATTGCTTTTTATAAGCCTTTTCCGTAGAAATGTCTGTATACTCCATACCCGAAGTAATATATCTTAAGAAAACGTAGCCTAAAAAGATCCAGATAGCTATAAATAGCGCAAACTCTAAATCTATCTGAAAATAGGTTACATACCTGTTAATAATGAATATACCGATTAAAAATAGTAAGAGGATTACAGATCCTTCAAATAAAAAATATAAAGCTCTTTTCTCCCGATACTCATCATCTGGTAATAAAAACGATAACCAAGATTTCATTAGTTTTCTACCTCCCAGAATAAATCATCTAACGTTTTATTTAGTTCTTTTGCTATGGCAACGCAGAGTTGAAGACTAGGATTATATTCTCCTTTCTCTATAAGTCCAATCGTCTGTCTAGTTACACCAACTTTTCTTGCTAATTGCTCTTGGGTCATTGAAGTTTTCATTCGAGTTATTTTCACATTATTTCTCATTATCCTACCCTACTCAATTCAATGTAATATATATCTTGCATATGCAATTTATATATTACATTGAATGTGTCAGGAAGTCAAAACTTTTTTAATTAAGGAGTCGAGAAAAAATTTTGCTAAGAAAATATATAGAGGTTATTTACAGGTTTTTCACACTATAATTCTACAGTCATTTATATTTACACTTATTTAATTGTCAGGTGCTAAGAATTTATGTTCAACAAAGGTTCCGAAATAGAGTCCAATGGTTTCAAAAGGTATATAAAACATACTAGATTAGTAACTTATCTCTAGTAAGAATGTTAGATGTAGTTGAAACGCCAACCCTCTATTCAACCATAAGTTGATACAAAGCATAAAGAATGTCAACTTTTACGTTATACATTATTGCAATTGAATTTATTATAATAGGGGCAACAAAAGGAATGGGGTGATCCGGTGAACGAGAATAAAATGAGTTCTGAGCTAAGTCATAATATTAGTTGGTTAAGAAAGAAATGTGGGTTAACTCAGGAGCAACTTGCAAAGCGGTTAGGTGTTAGTAATCAAGCAGTAAGCAAATGGGAGAATGGACAGTCTTTTCCAGACATGTTACTTTTACCACAGCTTTCCGATATTTTTGGAGTCTCGATTGATACGTTCTTCGGTCGAGCGGAGAGATATATTGATTTACGGAAAGACCTTGTATTGGAGTATTTGTTCGAAGGAGATGTTCAAGATAGTAGCGGGAATAATAGGCATGGACGATTAGAAGGGGCATTATTTTGTAAGGACAGATTTGGTTTAGAAGGAAGAGCACTATATTTTGATGGGGAAGATGATTATGTGGTTATCAATGCTCCCCCCGCTCTATCTGAAAAAGAATTTTCTATATCATTATGGTGTTATTACGATGCCCAAACTTCATTTGATGGATGGCACAGTGCGATCATTTCGCAAGATGGCCAAAAACAGAATAGAATTTTCCAACTGAGTACGAAGGATGAATACATGACGTTCCATCGTTTTTTACTTGATCCAGATCTGTCGATGAATAAAAAAATAATCAAAGAATATTGGTACCATGTTGTAATTACTTATAAGGATCAGCGGTTCTATAAATATGTAAATGGGGAATTGGTGGCCGAGAAAGAAGGTCAATTCACACCTCATCACCATGAACCAATTTATATAGGAAGAAAATCAACAGACGAACCGTATTTCTTTTTCCATGGCAGGATAGACGACATACGAATATATAACCGAACAATTAATAATGCTGAAGTGAATGCTCTTTTTTTAGAACAAGGATGGAAGCCTGGTCCTTTACAACAATTAGAGATGGCAGAGGAAAGAATCCCTGCCCTCGAATTTGTTGATGCTGTTCGAATGATATTGCCTAGGACAGAATTACAAAAGGCAGTAAAATGGTATAAGAGTTTACTAAACTTTAAGTCACTTGTAGAAGAGGATTATTTTGTAATACTATCTCTATATAAAGGACCTGTATTGGTTATAGATGGAGCAGATGGGGATTTTGTTGAACAAAATAGGTATGCGCCTTTTGTTTTCAAGACAAAACATGAGATGGAAGAGCTACATGCACAATTAGCTTCTGCCGGCGCGACAAATTTGCTAGTGAGAGACGAAGGATTTGCGATTTTCTTAGATTTTAAAGATCCCTTTGGACAACATTGGATGATTATGAGTGAAAATAGATAACAATTTAAGGGCATTGGATATAACTCCAGTGTCTTCTTTTTTACCTGTTAAAACACGTTGGTCTAGATCCTTTACCAATAATGGTTACAAATAATTTTATCGATATATTTCTCATCAACCACATAAATTCTGAGAACCGATGTGAAAGATACTAGTCATATCATAAGCCATTTAACTTACCCTAAGTCTGGATGGACGTTAATAGCGCGGGAGGAGGAATCAAACTGTAAGAAAACCCGTTAGCTTAATAATTCTATCTCAGCACTAACATAATACTCCGAATATATTAATGGAACTCTATTATGAGAAAAAGCGACCTTTATAGATCGCCTTCTTATCTAACGTATATAACTGATTAATATATAGTTTAGAATCTATCCTATTGTATTGAAGCAGTAGTAAGTTTTATCGTTTCCGGTGCTTCTCCTTCAATTCTTAATGTTATATCTGTGGTAGGTGGGGTTTTCTCGTTTAACTTAAATACTCTCTCACTAAAATATTCTCCGTTTTCATCTAATTCACGGTCTCCTAGTCCCCATCCCATGAAGTCAGGACTTTCAATGAAAATATCAAACTCACTAAATTCGCTCAACTTATCACCTACATAAGTTACTTTTATACTTTGGTTTTCTTTACCCCAAATGTCATAGGTAGCTATTAATTCGGCTTTCCATTCTTTACCTTTTCCTTCAAAAAGCAATCCTCCATCGCTACTACACGAAGCTAAAATCAATGTGAAACTGATTATGAAAAACATTACTATAGCCTTTTTCATTCTCAGAACTCCTTCTTTTTATTTTCTTGATAATTATAATACTTCTATATACATACAAGAAAATCCTGCAAAATTGATGTCTATGTAGTTTAGTGATTTTGCTGGTATCGCTCTATTAATTGAGATTTAAGATTTAGGTAGATACCATACCCTCCTGTTAAGATAAGAAATAGTTGTCCGTAACCAAATTTTAGCTTAAACCAATATGTGAACAACATTAAGAAGCTAATCGCAATAAAAATGATGGTAATGATATTTTGATTATATTTATTCATTCTTTAGCCTCCTTATAGATTTAATTCTTTGTTAACGCCTTCTAACTCAATGCTAGCATAATATTCAATATTATTGTCATTTTTCGACCAATCAAAAAAGGTTACCTTTTTAATCACCTTTGTTTCATTCTTGCATCCTTCAGCACAAAAAGATTAAACATGAAAAAACAGTCTTCGGTGATACTACCATTGAGGTGATACATGTGGTTCGTAAACTATTGCTTTCGTTAATTCCTATTTTTTTCTCATTTAATCTATTTATAGTAAATGCTCAAAGCATCACGAATGTAGAACTGTTTGATATTGAAAAGAACGAGATAATAAAAACAACTAAACCAAACCGTAAGATACAATTAGAAGTTGAGAAGATTATTAAAGAAATTGATGATATTGTAAGAAAACTGAAACCTATTCCAGACAAAGGTTATATGATCAGAATCCCATTAAAGCCGTCTATTCAATTAGAAAATCAATGGGTGTGTGCTCTGATTGATGAAGTGATCATTATTATTCCAGAAGATGAAGAGCCATATTTACTCCTATTTGATGATGAAAATAAGACTCATTTTTTCACCTTTGAAGCAAAAATTGATACGTTACTAAATACTCTAAGTTTTTCCCTTTAAAAGCCTACGTGTTGGGCTTTTTATTATGTACTTCTTCCATTCTACTTCCTCAATTAATTTAAAAAAGTGGTTTACTATTCAGTTGAACTGTATTATAATGTTATAAAGCCGAACTATATAGTTGAACTGAATAGAAGGTGAAAAGTATGAAACATAGTTTATTGCCGTTGTCTGAAACCATGCATTATATTTTATTAGCTCTTCGTGAGCCGCTCCACGGCTATGCCGTAATGCAAAAGATAGAGAAGATAAGTAATGGTACGGTTATTTTAGCGGCGGGTACGTTATACGGTGCGATTGAAAACCTGCATAAACATGGTTGGATTGAAGCGGTTGGAAATTCAGGTCGGAGAAAAATTTATCAAATAACTCCAGAAGGGATCTCCATTTTGGAAATGGAACGAGAAAGGCTACTCCATATTTTATCTTTGTATGAGGGAAGTGAATCAAATGAAGAGGTTTAAAGTATTCTTTAATATTGAAAAAGAAGAGAAATGGCTGAACGAACAATTAGAAAAAGGCTATCGCTGTACCAATATCAGTAGATCGGGAATATACACGTTCAAAAAAACCGACAAAAGATATGTGATGCGACTTGATGTTCAAGATTATTTGCCAAAGAAGAAGCTCGAGGAATACAAGGCGATATATGAAGACTTTGGTTGGAACTATATAACAGGTTCCTGGCTTGGTGGCATACGGTATTGGCAAAAAGAAGATGATGGTCAAAATGAAATCTTCTCGGACCGCCAATCAAAGGGCAGTTATTATAAACGATTAATGAATTATTCCTTAATATTGGGGATGCTGTGTTTGTTTTTCTCTTTTTCGCTATACAATGACTCAAATTTATATCACGAAGGTCTTTGGAGTATGAATGGTGCATTATTTTGGAAGGCACTGGTAATTGAAACGCCATTCGTCCTTTTGAAGCTGCTTCCTGCCTTTATGGCTGTTGCTCTTGGTATCAGCTACTATAAAAATTATCGGAAGTATTCCTTGTTAAAAGGGAAATAACGTAAGAGGGTTCATTATCAAGATCTATATTTCCACAAGATCTTAAGATTATTTTAATACTGCGGATAGGGAATCGCTATAGGGCAAGTAATTTCACTGGTGGCAGTAAAGTTGCTGGACCTAATGGAAACTACTAAATTCTAATCGTATTGCATCTACAGATACTAAAGCAAGATAATATTATTTCTTAGAAAAAAATTAGGTGAATAGATAAAACATCTTTTCACCTAATATTTTTTAATCTATGATGGATTTAAAACGTTGTATTTTTGAACTCTACCTAAAGTAAATATCATTTCCTTGCCAAAGGAAAACTGATAACAACTTTAAACATATCCCCATCTATTTCTACTTTAAATATACCGCCACTCACATGTGTAAAGCTTTCTGCAATGGATAACCCTAGACCACTTCCATCTTCCGTTCTTGCTTTATCTCCTCTGTTAAATCTCTGAAGTATCTCGTCTGCTGTAAAATCTATTTCATACGAAGAAGTGTTTTTTATGGTCGCTATTCCCATACCGTTCTTTTCTTCAATTTCTATAAATATTCTCGTTCCTTTTAATGAATATTTAAATGCATTATCAAGCACGTTTTGAATTACTCTATAGAGTTTATTCCCGTCGGACACTATTTCTATAGGAGTATCTGGAGACTTCATCTTTATTTGACCCAAATCTTCAATACTATCCTCCATATCTAGTAACGTTTGTTCAATTAACATTCTCATATCAATCGTTTCTAAATTTAAATTAATATCACCACTATTACTCTTTGCTAAATCAAATAAATCAGAAACAATATTCTTCAATCTATCTGATTTTTTAGCAAGGATTTTAACGTAATCTTTTGCAGTATCTGAAAGATCTGTTTCCTTGGACAATAAATCTACATAGCTTATGATCGAGGTTAAAGGAGTCTTCAAATCATGGGATACATTGGTTATTAATTCTATCTTCATCCTTTCTGATTTCATCTGTTCCTCTAAACTCTCATTAATGCCTTTGTTGATCTCATCATATGTCTTATTATTATATTTCACATACCAATATATCAGTACAAGCTCAAGCAATGGTGGAAATATTACTAAGGGAGTATGAATGAACATGATGGTTAATAATATTAAAATTCCGCTACCTATGATGAAGGCTAATTGCCTTTTATGCAGATTCTTAGTTAGTGGATACTTTGCATATCTTCTGCCATCAAATAAACTCTTAACAAAATCCTTTGTATTCCAACAAATGACATATAATATAAAACCCTTTATAAAATTCCACTTTTTAATCTTTCTCACTAATGCTAATAATCCTATTCCAGATAATAAAGCACATATTGTGGTTACTATTCCAACAAGATACAAGCCAGACCCCTGAATCGAAGGTGTCCGAAGTATATGAGTATAATAGTAATAGTTATCTAGAACATAAATAAACATAGCTATAATTGGCAGAATAAATAATGCTAATAAAATTTCACTATATAATCGATCTATCCAGGTTGTTTGTAATTCTTCTTTATTTGGCTTCTTTCCTGTAACATTGATTAAATAGATAATAAGAATTATTGCGATAACCATATAAATGGAAAACTCTATCGCTTGATCACGTAATATATGGTTTGCATCATTCCAATCTTCCTGCTTTTCTTTCATATATCCATCGTTAAAGGCAATGTACATGGTTATGTCCTGGCCAAACCATAATGAGAATCTTTTATTAATACTACTACTGTCAGATTCAAAATTTCCCTGATTATATTCATAGAAATAATTACTATAATGTATAAAATCCTCTCTATTAAACTCCTCTCGATTAGTTATTGTTTCCTTACCATCGGTTATATAATAGATTAGATTTTCATTCTCTATTAACGTCTCTTCATTATTATTAAAGTTCGAATATATCCTACGAAAAGTTCGTTCTAGCTCATTCGCAAATGTGTTGCTTTCTTCGTATGTCTCCACCAATAGTGGTTCTATATTATATCCTTCCCAATCTACTTGCATTAATTGAATAACAGCCATGGAAATCATAATAGCTACTATCAAAAATGCTATAAATTTTGTAATGGTATTTCTACTAAAATTTTTCAATTTTGTACCCAATACCCCACACCACCTTTAAATATTTAGGTTCTTTTGGATTTATTTCTATTTTTTCACGAATACGCCTTATGTGGACCATTACAGTATTTTCAACCCCATAAGCAGGCTCTCCCCACACTTTTTCATAGATATGTTCAGCTGAAAAAACAATCCCCGCATTGGTTAGTAAGAAATCTAATATCTTATACTCAGTAGGAGTTAATCGAGTAGGAACACCATCTACTAACAATTGTTTGGATTCTTTATTCAGTTTCAACCCTCCGACTGTAATCTGAGCATTATTTGTAATATTGCCAACATCCCCTAGCGTGATATACCTTCTCAAAAGACTTTTCACCCTAGCAATTAATTCATCTGGATTAAATGGTTTCGTTACATAATCATCTGCTCCCATAGATAATCCTAATATTTTATCACTGTCTTCAGACTTTGCAGATAAAATAATAATTGGTATATTCTTTTGCTCTCTGATCTTTAAGGTGGTTGAAAGGCCGTCTAGTTTCGGCATCATAACGTCTAAAAGAATTAATTGAATATCATTCTGTACCAAAGCATCTAATGCTTCTAAACCATTAAATGCTTTAACAACCTCATATCCTTCCAGCGTTAACAACTTATCTAGCGCATTTGCTATCTCCCTGTCATCATCTACTACCAATATTTTAGTGTCCACAATATGACGTACCTCCTGTAACCTATATATTTAAATTAACCATTAAATCTTTCAATCATCTGTATATAAACCTTACAAATTTCTTAATATTTTCCATTCGATAACAATACCAAACATCAGGAGCGTGTGCGGATCTATGATGTATCCAAGTGATTCTATAATTTTGCTAATTTAATTAACCTACCCCTATTGTATATGTTCAACAAGAAAAGTGCTTCTCCTTTATGTATTGCCTTTCATGGCGTATGAAATAGAAATTAGATGAATAGGAAATGGACCATTATACCCTGCTATACGGCAGCAAATCTTTCAACTATATGCTAGGGATTTAGATGTTCAGATAAAGAATAGAGTCATTGAAATGAAGAGCACTAGTGGAGGGTAGACTATTGATAATTGGGACGGAGGCTCCAATTGATAGAGTTTTTTTAGAAGTGGGACCATTGACGATATACTGGTATGGCATCGTTATTGCTGTTGGAACTTTATTAGCGGCTTATTTAGCTACAAGAGAAGCAAAAAGGGATGGACTAGATAAAGATATAATAATAGATTTTCTTGTTTATGCTGTTCCAATAGCTATCATTTTTGCGAGAATATATTATGTGCTTTTTGAATTTGATCGGTATGCTAGTGGTCCGTTTTGGAAGGTATTTGCCATTTGGGAAGGTGGTATTGCCATTCATGGGGCGATTATTGGAGGAATTATTACTGCAATCTTCTTTACAAAGAAAAGAAAAATATCCTTCTGGAAATTTGCTGATGTCATTGCACCTAGCTTAGTATTAGGAGAAGCAATTGGTCGTTGGGGGAATTTCACGAACCAAGAAGCACACGGAGGACCGATTTCCACAGAATTATATGATGGTTTTTATCAATACTTGCCTGATTTTATAATGAATCAAATGGTTATCGATGGTGTTATGTATCACCCGCTTATATATCATTGGTGATTTACGTACAGCACAAATTGTATCTATTTTAGCGCTTGTCATTGGAGTTATTGTTATGGTTTACCGAACCAAAATAACAACTGCTCACTATATAGATACGCCAGCGATAAAAAAACGATAAAATCATACATAGAAGAAATAGAAGATTTACAAACAACACTAGCTGAAATAACGGAAGAGTATGAATCAGCGATGTACCAATTTGAAGAAGAAGAATATGAAGATGCAAATAAACTAATAGAAGATTTATTAAACAAGGATTTAAGTCATCCACTCTTTCAACCTGTGAAAAAGGAAATGGAAGAATTGCAGAATGATATTGAAACGGCTGTTCTTGCTAAGGAGAAGGCAGAAAAGGAAATAGCGGAGAAAGCTGCTGCTAAAAAAGCACAGGAACAAAAAGAACAGTCTACTAAAGTAAATCTTACGGCTGACGAAGCATTAACCATTATTAAAAATCTTTATGACTGGCCGTCAACAACCACATTTGATTTAGAACCTAATCTAATAGAATGGGGAGAAGAAAATTATTATGGTATTTACGTTGATACACATGTAGATGAAAGCAATTCTTCAACAAGTTTATTACGTGTAGATGCTAAGGATGGTTCTGTTTATGACTTCAGTCGTGGAGAGATGGTACCGGTAAATTGACATGCCAATATACGATGCAAAAAAAATCACCCTAATAGTTAGGCATAGCGAACAATTAGGGTGAAGTTCAAACCATCTATATCATCCTTAGAGTCTTTTTATAAATCATTCCATCTTTTATCATTTTGTTCAACTCAAGTGGTAGCAGTTGCCTCTCTCTTATATAGTGTTCTCTATAGTTTCCTTTAATCGTTGACGATGAATGATAAAAAATCCCCGAGTGCTTGTTCTGTTTACTACGCCTTCAGAAATTAACTCATTTAATAATTCTGTTACAGTTTCACGAATGCTTCCCATCATGCTAGCTAACTCTTGGTGTGTGACCTTCACCCCTATTTGAATCCACTCGTTTTGCACAGCAGCATTCTCGTTCAAAGGTTCCCCAAATTTTTCTGATAATCGGTTTAATAAAAAAAGTAGCTTGTTTCGTACACTCCCATATGCCATTTGCTCCATCATCTCCTCCATTTCCTTTAAACGAGTGGAGAGCACTTTTATTATTTTTAGTGCGATAACTGGTTTTTCCATTAAAACTTGTTCAAACTGGATCTTGTCTATGGAACATATAATAGAATTCTCAATAGCTTTAGCATATATAAGGTGGGACCCAGGGGCAAATAGGCTAATTTCCCCAAATATATGCCCCGCCCCCAATATATCTATCGTAAGTTCTTTCCCACTGTTAGACAGGGTGTACATACGCACTTTCCCCGACTTAATTAAATATAACCGCTTTTGATTCTTGTGCGGAGCGGTAATTAAAGTTCCTTTCTTGGTAACTCTGATTGGAGCTATGGATTCCATTTGTTGTAGTTCTTGTATGTCCAAATCATGGAATAAATTGATTCGCGATAAGTATTTAATTTTATCCACCAAATTCCCCCATTCGTAGGCTAGACTACAGATAATTCAATCAATATCAATTATAGTAAATTTTGGTAGATGTTTTCTATTTTTGTAATAAAGGAGTGTTTAATAATTGGAGATACTCATCATTATTGTTCAGGTTATTTTAGCGTGTATGTTTACATTTTCTGCGACCATCAAGTTCTTACGTAAACCAATGATGGTGCAACATTGGAACGAATATAGGTATCCTATGTGGTTTATGTTTTTCATTGCTTTATTGGAATTGACAGGTGTAATAGGATTATTAGCAGCATTTTGGTTTCCAGAAATGTTGATATATGCAGCTGTTCTTCTTGCTGTTTTAATGATTGGTGCCATACATGCCCACCTTTTCCGTGCCAAGCATACCCCACTAATGGCTATTAATGCTGTGGTAATGCTTCTTTTATCTATTACTCTTATTATTGTTGTTAATTAAAGGTCATTGGAATATTTAGTGGAATTACCTTTTTAAAAGTTAAACTACAATCAATATATAAATCTGATTATTTGGTGGTAATAGATCAAACAATAGTTAATTAATGCATCAATCTAATTACGATGGATACGTTGTCAAGAATGTAGAGATAGGCGCGAACTTATCTCTTTTTTAAGAATATAATTCTTGATAAAAGTGTATATATTTCATTAGTTCTGCGATTCCTGTTAATTGAATTAATAGTTGATTGTTCAATTTTTCCAATATATTAGAGTTTTGTATAAAACAATGTTTGACTAAGGATAATAGGATGAACTGTATTGTAAATAACCTAGAAAAAGAAACCACAAAAACGCTCTTAACTCACGCTTCTGAGGTTTCTTTTTCTATACTTCAAAAATCTTTCCCTAATTTAATTATAGTGTCTGCAACTTGTTCTTTCGTGATTGTCATGGAAGCATACTCTTGTACATGATGATCACCAACACATACACTGTATTTAGCGTTTTCAAACAGGCATTGATCATTGCTGTCGTTCCCAAAGGCGATGAAGTCTGTAACATGTAATCTATTAAGTCCATGAACTTTATTAACACCCAGGGGGCTTATATCAATAGCGTTTTCTTTTTTATAAGCAGTAACACTAACAGGTAATTGGGCTATCTCTTCCAGTACCGTTTTGGTAGGGTTAAATAAAACGAGTTTACAAATCTTCTCTAAATCTGTGAATAATCGATTCCTTGCAGATGATTGGTTAATATTATGATAGATAGGGTGGTCCTGACTACCAGTATAGGAATAATCCCATTCTCCATCTGCTAAATACATTAATTGATAGGTTTGAATAAGGTTATGTAATGGCTCTATTACAGCTGGATGAAAGTAATTGGTTGTAATCTTCCCATCCTCTGAGATATAACAACCATTCCCGCCAACTAATTTTCCTTTTTGAAGCTGGGCTGGGAGAACAGGTACTAAATCACGGATAGGTCTTGCAGAAGCAAAAATAATGTCGTGTCCACACTTCGTTAGTTCATCCAAAGCTTCTATAATAGATGAGTCTATTGTCTTTCCATCAAAGCAAATTGTTCCGTCAATATCGAATACAAAGTCCATTTTTAAATCGCCTCCATAGACGAGTATAATTAGTAGTAGTATATTGCCGAAAGGACAGGTGTCCTCAACTGTGGATGTAAAAAAATTCAAACAACTCTACGCTTATGAATTTCCGAATGAATTATTAACTCAAATCCAAAATCGTACCTATCAAACGAATGATTATATTTTAAGAACAGGTGATGAAATTGATGGGTTGTACTTTTTAATCGAAGGGAAATACTATGTATCTAGTCTTGAGATAACCGGTAAGGAATTGTTATTACGATATAGTAAAAGGTCTGGCATATTAGGGGATATCGAAATCTTGGAGCAATGTGCCATTCAATCGAATTGTATTGCTGCTGAGAGATGTGAATTTATCTATGTACCTCTAGCCGTCTATGAGAAATATTTAAAGCATGATATGGCATTTACACAAATACTGTTAAAAGAGTTGGCATATAAATTGAAGACTTGTACGACTTCCTCAAGAGTAAATGCGTTATCACCTGTGTCGGTTAGATTAGCAGCATATTATTGTACGATTGCGTCTCCCGAATCCAATAGTGACTATATAACGTCAAGTAAACTAGATGAGGTAGCTTCATTAATTGGTACTACGAAGAGACATCTTAATCGAATCTTAAAACAATGGAGTGAGGAGGGAAGTATTCATAGAGATGGTGATCATATTCAAATCCTAAATTGGGAGAGGATTAAGCAGCATTCCAATAATGTGCGTTTTGAATAAATTAGATGTAGTCAGGCGCTTTATACCTAAACTACATATAAATGAAGGTTGTCCTAGCCTATTGTAACAGCTATTGTTCAAATTTGCTCAAAGCTATTTCTTTGGCTCGGGATGGGGGACTTTAATCGGGCTGATTATATTATATTAAAAGGTATGAATTGCTTTATAATAGACTAGAAGATAAAAAATATTCATTAATTTAAAGAACACTATTACATGAAAGAAAGGAGTGACAACCATTGCATGACAATAAGGCACAAGACTTTATCAAGGAATTGGAAAAGCATCGGAATGAGCAGGATGTTGAGAAAATGAAACGTTTCTTTAAAAGCTCTGACCCAGATACGTTATGTCTGGGACTTCAGATGCGTACCGTTTTTCAGATTGCGAAACAGTTCATGGATATGTCCTTACCTGAGATTGAGAAGGTACTAGAAAGCCCTTATTATGAAGTAAGGATGGGGGCGGTTAGTATCATGGATTATCAAGCGAAGAAAAGGAAAATCTCCGAGGAGGAAAGAAAGTCCCTGTTTGACCTCTATTTGCGCAGACATGACCGTATCAACAATTGGGATTTTGTAGACCGATCGGCACCTTCTGTAATTGGTACGTTTTTATTGGATAAACCAAAGGACATTCTCTATACGCTAGCCCGCTCGAGCAATATGTGGGAGCGCAGAACTGCAATTGTTAGTACACATGCATTTATTAAAAAGGGAGAAATTAATCATACCTTTCGTATCGCAGAAATACTGATCCATGACCCTGAAGAGCTTATCCAAAAGGCTGTAGGCAGTTGGATTCGAGAAGCTGGTAAGCAGGATGAAACAATGCTAAAACGTTTTCTGAACGAATACGCACCTACTATGCCTAGAGTTACATTGAGATATGCCGTAGAAAAGCTGAACAAGGAGACAAGGGATTTTTATTTGTCGATGGGGAAGTGAATAGAGGGTGTACTAGGCTGTGGCAGAGGGAGTATCATACCCCACTATCACAGCCTTTTTCTTACCTTCTAAACCCTACTTCGTATTCGTAAACCCGCGATTAATATGAATCCCTTTACCATTACGGTTCCTGCCCTGAAAGTAATATTTATCCTCTACTACTCTCCTCTCCTAGTAATCTAGCCTAAGTAAAAAAAGGTTCCAAAATTTGAAAAAAATGGTTACGATATGAAGGTGTATGTGGACACACAAAATACATATCAATAGCTTACATTATTATTAAACTGACGTATGAAATAGAGGAGTATAACATGAGAAAACGCGGTATCACCGTTAAATTATTCGCTGTAACAGCTTTATTCTTTTTGATATTTTACGCCATGATTTTGATATTTCAGCTATTATTCTTTGATCGTTTCTATCAGCATCATAAAACAAAAGAAGCAAGGGAACACATACATCAATTAGCAGCAGCGTATGAGAAAAATTCTTGGAGCGAGGAGGAACTGACAAAACATACCCTGTCTTATATGAAGGAGACCAAAAGTCCATTGACGATTGTGGATGCAGAAGGTTACCAGTTGGTACAGGATCCGTTTAACATCATGCTGGAAACGAGAGATGGCTACGTTGTAGAGGTATCGCTTTCCTTACTCGTCACCAATTACGGGAAACAGATTCGAGAATTACGTATTACAGAGGGAGATACATTGATGGTGCACGGGGAAGCAGATGCGGAGGTTCCGTTAGTTATTTATCCAACTGTTATTACGAAGAATGGGGCAAGTGTGGGGGAAAGTCCGTTCGAGAACGATGTGATAGTCGAAGGAAAAGTAAAAAGCATTTCGCTGCCTAAGGCTGGGATGATTGAAAGAGGATTAGGGATTCTCTATGATGCGCTACTCGAATGGTTCCCACTAAAGGACGAGCAGTTAAAGAAGCTTTCCAAAGGGGAAAGTCTGCAGCTAGATTGGGTAGAGCCATGGAGTGGAAAACATAATTTAGTACTAATTGAGCCCTTTAAGAAAGATGGCGAAATGCAATTCATGTTCTCTGTCACATCGCTTCAAGAAATCAAAGAAACCAATGAAGCACTTCAGCTATTTTATGTCTATATCGGGATAGCCGGCTTCATTCTGATCCTTTTGCTGTCGTTATTCTTCTCCCGTCTTGTTAGTCGACCACTAATTAAGCTAAATGAAATGGCAGAAAAAATGGTGCATCTAGACTTCTCGAAGGTGAACCCGATTAAGCAGAAGGATGAGCTAGGAAGCCTTTCAAACAATATGCTTGTGATGGCGAAAAATCTGGATGTGGCACTAAATGATTTGAAACAAGCCAATGACAAGCTGAAGCAGGATATGGAAAAACGTGTGCAGATGGAAAAGGAACAGCGTGAGTTTTTTGAGCATGCATCACATGAACTGAAGACCCCGCTTAGCATTGTCAAAAGCTTTGCTGAAGGACTACAGGATGATGTTAGTCCGGATAAGCAGGACCACTATGTAGAAGTGATTATAGAAGAGTCCGCAAAGATGGAAGTGTTGATTCAGGATATGCTGGATTTAGCTAAGTTGGAAAATGGTGTAATTAAGCTAAGAAAAACATCTTTTCTACTCAGTGAAATGATTGAGGATTTAGCCGATAAACTATTCTGTATTGCGAAAGAGAAAAAGGTCGCGATTGAAATCATGCCGAAGAATGAACAGCATATTTTGGCGGATTATGAGTGGCTGGAGCGAGTCATGCAAAATCTTCTCATGAATGCGGTTCGGCACAGTGAGCCTGATTCTGTCATTGTCATTCGAATCGAATTGGATGCGGAAAATGGTGACACGGTGTTCAAAATTGAAAACAAAGGCACGCAAATCCCAGAAGAACAGCTGGATAAAATCTGGAGACGCTTCTATCGGACCGAATCCTCTCGTAGCCGGATGACGGGTGGTACAGGATTAGGGCTGGCCATTGTTCGGCAAATTCTAGATTTGCATGAATTTCAATATGGGGTGGAAAACATGCCTGACGGTGTGCGTTTCTATGTTCGTTTTCATTAATAGGACTAATTACTTATGAGGACACATAAAAGACATATCGCCTTGTTACTATATTGCTAGATTGGAAGGAAGATTCACGATGGGGAAGAAAGTGTTGCTTGTCGAGGATGAAGTGAGAATCCGAGAAGTGGTAGCTGATTATTTCAAAATGGATGGTTGGGAAGTGTATGAGACGGATAATGGCAGTAGTGCTATTGACTGGTTTAATGCCATTTATCCGGATTTAGTCATTCTTGATATTATGATGCCACAAATGGATGGATTTGCTGTTACCAAGCAGGTTCGTATGAATTCGGGTGTACCAATTATTCTGTTAACAGCAAAATCCAGTGATGATGATAAAGTTCGTGGCTTTGAACTCGGAGCCGATGAGTATGTTACAAAGCCCTTTAGTCCAAGAGTGTTAGTAGCGCGTGCTAATTCTTTAATGAAACGGGTTACCGAGCATTACCTGCCGACAGGACATATGATGAGCTTCGGTGAGGCAATGGTTAACACGAAGGCCCATCAGCTTCAGATTGCGGGCCAACAAGTCGAATTGACACCAAAGGAATATGAATTGTTGGTGTTCCTGCTTCAGCATAAGAATCAAGTCCTTTCACGCGAAACCATTTTGAATCACGTATGGGGCTTGGACTTCGATGGTGATATTCGAGTGGTGGATACACATATTAAAAAACTAAGAGCTAAATTAGGCGGCGAATCTCATCATATCCGAACGGTTATAGGGACCGGCTATAAATTTGAATAAAGGAAGAGAGAAAATGAATAGGCTCAAACAATTATATACGCGCCATGGCGTTCGTTTTGTTTTACATACTTGTTTTTATCTTGGAATCCTTATTACCTTGTTCTTGATGTACGGCTTCCATACAGCCAATACAGGTAACTATATTTACAATGATTTCTAAATGGAGAAGATAATAAAATGAAACTTTTAACTAGTATTGCACAGCATGCGGAAAGAAACCCAGAACAGATAGCATTTCGAACAGGAGACCAGGTATTGACCTATGAATTGCTTTGGGACAGATCGAGGCGACTAGCAAGCTTCATACACGCTAAGCAGCTCAAAAGACAGACACCAATTGTTGTCTATGGTCATATGGACATTGATATGCCGGTATCGTTCCTTGGATGTGTACAGGCTGGACACCCTTACATACCGGTAGATACATCTATTCCAATCGAACGAGTGCGTCTAATCGTAGAAAAATCTGGTGCGGGACTGGTTCTGAATACAACTGGTAGTATGCTAGATTTTGAGGATGTCACAGTTTTAGATGTACAGACACTACAGCTGGAGCAAGAAGAGCTGATTGGTGATGACTACTGGGTGAAGCCTGATGAGGTCTTTTATATCATTTATACATCCGGCAGTACGGGAAATCCAAAAGGTGTTCAAATAACCTCATCCAACCTGCAATCTTTTACCGATTGGATGGTCGGTGACTTTCCGTTAGGTCAAGGAAAGGTGTTCTTGAATCAGGCGCCTTTTTCATTCGATTTGTCTGTGATGGACCTTTATCCGGCGCTTCAGAGTGGGGGTGCAATTCATGCCTTGGAGAAAGAAGTCATGAATAAGCCAAAGCTAATGTTTGAGAACTTGAGTCGTTCGGGATTGCAAATATGGACGTCGACACCATCCTTCGTGCAGATGTGTTTTCCAAATCCGGACTTTCATCAAACGATGCTGCCGGAGCTTGAGGTATTCCTTTTCTGTGGGGAAGTGCTACCGCTAGCGGTGGCTAAAGAGCTGAAGGAACGTTTTCCTGGGGCGAGGATTTTTAATACGTATGGGCCAACAGAAGCAACCGTTGCGGTGACATCTATTGAAATTACGGAAGCGTTGCTTGCGCAAGAGAAGGCTCTGCCGGTAGGCTATCCAAAATCGGATATGCGTATCCTCGTTGTGGATGAATCGGGTAATCCGCTACCTGAAGGTGAAAAAGGGGAGCTTATCCTTATCGGGCCAAGTGTTTCAAAAGGCTATCTCGATGAACCTTTACTAACAGAAAAGGCATTCGGCGTGATAAACGGAATGAACGCCTATCGTACTGGAGATGCCGGCTATATGCAGGACGGGCTGGTGTATTGCCAAGGCAGACTGGATTATCAAATCAAGCTGCATGGTTACCGGATGGAGCTAGAGGAGATTGAGTTCCACCTTAATCAGTCTGAATATATTAAGGCAGCCATTATTATCCCGTATGTACCAAACGAAGAAATTGAATACTTGATTGCGGCAGTGGTACCAGCGGAGCATAGCTTTGAGAAGGAATACCAGCTGACAGCTGCTATTCGAAAGGATCTTGCTTTACGCTTACCGGCCTATATGATCCCGCGTAAGTTCACGTATCATACTGCTATTCCAATGACGATAAATGGGAAAGTAGACCGTAAGAAAATGAAGGAAGAGGTATTCGCATGATTCCATATAGCTCTTTCCTTTTCTTTATCATTCTAGGTATCTTGCTACTGCCAACGATGATTCTTGGCATAATGGGCAAGCGCCTTCGTTATTACAATGTGTTCGTCACCATTGTTGTATTGGCGATTATATTTTCCGGAGGGGATGAAGGCTTCTTCTCGTTAGTAGTCTTCACTATCCTTCAGGTTGTTCTGGTCAAGGGCTATATTTCATATCGGCATACAAAGAATAGCAGTCTCGTATTCTATATCATTAGCTTTTTGTCGATTCTACCTTTGATTTTATCCAAGCTGTTGCCGATATTGGCAGTGGACAACTGGGCAAGCTTTCTCGGTATCTCTTATCTGACATTTCGAGCGGTCCAAATCATTATTGAAACAAGGGATGGATTGATTAAGGAGCAGCTCTCGGTTTTTCAGCTTGTTAATTTTATGCTGTTTTATCCAACGATTTCATCAGGTCCGATTGATCGCTTCCGGCGCTTCCAAAAGGATGAAGAAAAGCGCTGGACACCGGAAGAGTACAAGGAGCTGCTTTATAAAGGGATCAATAAAATCTTCCTTGGCTTTTTGTATAAATTTATCATTGGCTATAGCATCAATACGTACTTCATTATGAATCTAGATAGTATAGCGACTAGCCAGTTTACGAATCATTTATTGTACATGTACAGCTATAGCTTGTACCTATTCTTCGACTTTGCCGGCTATACGGCGTTTGCGGTCGGAGTTAGTTATATCATGGGAATCCGGTCACCGGAGAACTTTAATATGCCATTCATCAGCCGCAACATTAAGGATTTCTGGAACAGGTGGCATATGTCACTATCGTTCTGGTTCCGTGATTATGTATTCATGCGCTTCGTCCTCTTGATGAAGAAGAAAAAATGGATACAGAATAAAATGCTCGTATCGAATTTAGGTTATATCCTGCTGTTCCTGCTGATGGGGGTATGGCATGGATTAGCGATTCAGTACATTATGTATGGAGCATATCATGCCTTGATGATGGCCGGATTTAATTTCTTCGAGTCCTGGAACAAAAAACATAAACGCTGGCCAACAGGAAGGGCCATGACAGTGGTGTCTATCGTCATCACTTTCCATGTCGTGTGTTTCGGTTTCTATCTGTTTTCCGGCAGACCATTTCAATAAAAGGGGAATATAAATATGGATTTTAAAGAGAAAGTATTAGAAGTTATTGCAGAAGTTTGTGAAGATGATGTGGTGAAAGAAGAGCATGATTTGGATATATTTGAAGCAGGATTGATTGATTCATTCGCGACCGTGGAATTACTTGTTCAATTTGAGGAGCAGCTTGCTATTAATGTACCAATTACAGAGTTCGACCGAGAGACATGGAATACACCAAATGCTATCGTTGATCGTCTGAATGAGCTGAGATAATGAAGAAGAAGTATCTGTTTGGACCGATCATTCTGGCATTGGTCCTGTTTGCCGGGGTCGTATACGTACCTGTATCATGGCTGGCTAAGTTAGTTCCAGCAGACCGTTTGGCGGAATCGGCTATCAGCTTGGAGCCAAATATGTTCCAGGGAACCTATTTGCAAAGTGAAATGCTCCGTAATTCAGAGTATGTTCCAATCTATGGTTCCTCTGAATTGTCGCGCTGGGATCCATTCCATCCATCGAATTATTTTGAGACGAATGATGCTGCCTTTACACCTTATTTAATAGGAAAAGGCGGAATGACCTCGATTATTCATGATTTAAACTTTGCAACACATGCCGATCAATTGAAGAACAAGAAGATGGTCATTATTGTATCGCCACAATGGTTTGTAAAGCATGGTACAGATGAGCAGCATTTTGCACCAAACTACTCCTCACTGCAAGCGTACCAGCTTCCATACAATGAGGAAGTGGACGAAGAGGTGAAGCGAAAACTGATGCAACGCCTGATGACGTATGAGGCAGTTAAGAACGACACCATACTTTATCAGCTTTATGATGCGTATTTGAATGACAATAAGGTTATGTTTAATATCTTGTCCGTTCCTGCAGAGGCATATATATCCATACTGAAGAAAAAGGATCTATATTTCACCATTATGAAAAATAAACCAACGAATCGACATCAGTCAGATGAAGTGAAGGGGAAGACATGGGAGGAGCTGCGGGCACAAGCGGATGCTTATGGCGAGAAGCGGACACAGCATTCCCAATTTTACATTGAAGACAGCGTGTATAAGCGTAAGAAGGAGTATATCAAGGGAATGGAAGGAAAGAATAAAACCCATTCCTATGCCGAATCACTGGAGTACGATGATTTCCAACTGATGTTGGATATTCTGAAGGAAGCAGGTGCTGAACCGCTATTTGTCATTATCCCTGTAAACGGAGCATATTATGACTACACAGGATTCCCGGAAAAGGGACGGCAAGACTATTACAAGCGGATAAAGAAACAGATTCGTGATAGCGGCTTTTCTTATGCCGATTATTCCGACCATGAATATGATCCGTATTTTATGCGTGACACGATTCATATTGGTTGGAAAGGCTGGGTTTATTTAAATGAGGATATCCAGAAGTTCGTAGAAAAACACTAGTAGATGGGAGCGCTTGTGTGATGGGCAGTCACACGTTCTCAAGCATTGGGGTATTAGATAGAAAAGGGCTGTGGCAGAGGGGCATTAAAGCCCAGTGCCACAGCCCTTTTGAGTTAATCATGTAAGGCTTATTTCGTATTCGTAAATCCACCATCGATACGGATTACTTCACCATTAATATATTCTGCTTTAGAAGTAAGTAAAAAGGTAACAAGCTCAGCCACTTCTTCTGGCGTTCCTAGACGTTTCTGTGGAATTCCACCTGTAGCATTTTCCTTCATTTTCGGATTTGCTTCGTAGAACTCTTTTACCATTGGTGTTTCAGTAGGTCCTGGAGCAATAGCATTTACACGCAAGCCATCTTTTGCATATTCTGCTACCATACTCTTCGTTAGCCCAACAATTCCGTGTTTTGTAGCGGAATAGGTAACAACAGAGTCTTGTCCAATAACACCTGCACTAGAAGCGGTGTTCACAATGGAGCCTCCCCCATTTTCTAACATTGCCTTCGCTACATAATGTACACCGTATAAGGCACCCATTAAGTTAATGCCAACGATTTTATCAATTTCTTCGATAGAGGTATCTAAGAAATATTTTCCGCTACCTGATATTCCGGCATTGTTAAAGAAATAATCAATTTTACCGAAGTGTTCTAGTGTTTGATCGACATAATGTTTTACGTCTTCTTTTTTGGATACATCCGCTTTTATGAAAATAGCATCTACGTTATGTTTTTTCACTAATTCTACTGTTTCATTTCCACCTTGTTCATTAACATCTACTACCGCAATACTAATTCCTTCCTGTGCCAATCGTACAGCTGTTGATTGACCTAATCCACTACCTGCACCAGTAATAATTGCAACGTTACTCATCTATGAAAACCTCCTATATAATCAATTGGAAAACCAATTTTTCATCGGGTTCATTTCCACCGTATTACCTGTTAGCATTACCATTGTATAACCAACTATGCGTTTAGCAAGCGTATATAGTCGAAAAATGGATCCGTACTTCAAGGGTAGAACTAATATTTCTCCAGGTCAACTATAGTAAACTGTGACTTCTTTTCTGAGAATTTCTAAAAAAATCGATTTGAAGAATGGAACGGCTCAATAGATAACATTCACCAGAAGTTCGTTTCTTTAGAATATCAGCGAATTAGAGAAGGCATGTTTCCGGAAATGGTACGTATACACACTTCTCTCTCCAAACAGATAATTTGTATTCTTTAAAAGCGAGTATTATAATTTCCAACACAATGGAGTGCACTCCATTATCCAAAACTTGTTATGGAGGGAAAAATGACATGACAAGAAATACTCGATTCATGATATTGCCGGATAGGATTGAAGAATGGGAAAACGCTAGTGCGAGCACTTTCCTAAATTTGTACGCCTTTGGACGTTGTGAAGGTTTTTGCGATTCGATTGGCTAGGTGTAAGTTTTATGTGTTTTATCGGGTAATTTATCAATACTAAAGAGGAAAAGCTTGCCCGGATAAGCGGCGCAAAAAGCCAATGTATATGCTTAAGCGCTCGTTTAGGTTTTTAACGCAAGGTCAGTTTAACTAAACATAGAAGGAGAGATTCTTTTCATGAAGGATTTATTTACCCCCTATCAAATAAAGAACTTAGAATTAAAAAACCGTGTCGTCATGCCACCTATGTGTCAATATTCCGTTACGAAAAAGGATGGAATTGCGAATGATTGGCATTATGTTCACTATGTTAGCCGTGCCATCGGAGGAGCAGGGCTAATCATTATTGAAATGACGGATGTGGAGCCGGATGGCCGTATTACAGATTATGATCTCGGATTATGGTCAGATGAACAAATCCCAGCCATCAAACGAATTGTTGATGCCTGTCACCAACATGGTGCTAAAGTGGCTATTCAAATTGCCCATGCGGGACGTAAAGCAGAGGATGCAGCGGTTCCTGTTGCGCCATCACCAATTCCATTTGATGAAAATTCCAAAACTCCGAGGGAACTGACAACAGAAGAAATTAAAGAAATGGTTGAGAAATTCCGATTAGCAACAGAACGCGCGGTAAAAGCTGGTGTCGATGCGATCGAAATTCATGGAGCACATGGTTACCTAATCCACCAGTTCCAGTCCCCATTTACCAATAAACGTACAGATGAATATGGACAAGATCTAACCAAGTTTGGTAAGGAAGTTATCCAGGCAGCGAAAAGTGTCATGCCTAGTGAGATGCCGCTAATTATGCGTGTTTCTGCGGTTGAATATGTGGATAACGGCTACGGATTGAGGGAAAGTGTCGCATTCTCGAAGGTTTATCAAGAAGCTGGCGTTGATATGTTCCATGTTAGTGCTGGTGGAGAAGGACAAATTGCTGCTCATGGAAGACCAGGAACGCATGCTGCCTACCAAGTACCTTTCGCAAGAGAAATAAAAGAAAAACTAAATGTCCCGGTTATTGCGGTTGGAAGACTGGATGAACCAGCACTCGCCAACGCAGTGATTGGAAATGAGGAAGCAGATCTTGTAGCGGTAGGTAGAGGAATGTTACGTAATCCATACTGGACACTAGAAGCAGCAGCTACATTAAATAAGAAAAACACCGTTCCTACCCAATACTCACCAGCCTTTCCATCAAGATCATAAAGGAAACGGATAGTTTTAACGAAAGAGTATATATTAATTTTGAATTATAAGGAGGAATAAAGCATGGCAAAAAAAGTATTGATGGTTGTGACAAATCATACAACTATTACAGATGATCACAAGACAGGTCTATGGCTAGAGGAATTCGCTGTACCTTACCTCGTTTTCAAAGAAAAAGGCTACGAGGTACAAGTGACCAGCATCAGTGGTGGTGAAGTTGCACTAGACCCAAACAGTATGGAAGAGAAGCCAGAGTGGAAAGATGCTGAAGCGGAACTAAAAAATATGGAGAAACTAACGAAAGACCATGCACATGGATATGACGCTATATTCCTACCAGGTGGACATGGTACGATGTTTGATTTTCCAGATAGTGAAACACTTCTTTATGTATTGCAGGAGTTTGCGGAAGAAGATAAAATCATCTCCGCTGTTTGCCACGGACCTGCTGGATTAGTCAATGCAACATACAAAGACGGTACACCAATCGTGAAAGGCAAGAAGGTTACCGCCTTTACTGATGAGGAAGAGGTTGAAATGGAGCTAGATGTTCACATGCCTTTCCTTTTAGAGACTAAATTACGAGAGAACGGTGCCGATTTCGTTGCTTCTGAAAAATGGACTGATCACTCGATCCGAGATGGCAAACTAGTGACAGGACAAAATCCGCAGTCTAGCAGAAGTACAGCGGAGAAAGTGGTAGAGGCGTTAGAGGAATAAGGTAGTGGATTGGTAAAGGGTACTTCCGAGCTTATGGCTTGGGGGTATTCTTTTTCTTTTTGTTGGTTTAAAATTGGTTTATACATAACTTTCTGCACAAACAACCCTGGGTTGTAATCTGGCATAGGTGCTTCTTTCATACTAGTTGTCTAGAAAGTCTCCCCATATTAGGAATAATAATACATGTTATAAAAAATATGATTAAATTTAAAGGAGCTACTAAGTGATGGAGAGGATATCTATAGAAATTCACTTTAAGTTAGAACCTAAAGATATTTGGTCGTATAAAAAGAACGCAAGAATTTATTCTCGTAAAGTTATCACTTCTATTCGATTGGCAAATATTATTTTTGCGGTTTTTTCATTTATTATCTTTTATGGTCCTAACTTGTTTCAAACACTAGTTAACACATTCTTTGCCTCTTTTGTAATTTTTCCTCTTGCAGAGAGATATACTTTATATGCTAGGCATAATTTGTTTTTAAAAAGAGATGCTGCTAAACTCGGGGAAAAACATTTAAAAATTAACCATGACGGCATTACATTATCTTCTACAACAAAAACTTTTTCCCAACAGTGGAATAGTATTATTCGAGTAGTAAAGAATGATTCTTATTACTTTATCTATGATCAAGACGAACGCTCCTATATAATACCAATAAGGGAACTATCATCTGAAAACGAACAAAAACTCCAAAACTTGCTTGTGGAACATAATAAACTCTTCATACAACAAGAAACTCCATCAAACCTAGAAAAACTTACGAAGCTCCGGTTGATTTTACTTATTTTCTTTGTATCCTTAGCCATCATCAATCAAATAGAAAACGCACAGGATTCATTATCTCCTGTAAAAGAAGAAGTATATGGTTTATTTCAAAATATTGATACAGAAACTGAGATGGAAGATTTACTAAAACAGAAACTCAATATAAAAGAATCCGTAACACAAAAAGATATAGATAAATTGTATAATAAGTTGAGTATGATTGATTCTGAGGATGCTAGTTACGATGACAAGTTTCAATTAGCCTCTTTAATAAAAAAGGCTGAGCAATTGATATATAATGGTTTACCAAATACGACTCAAGTCTATCACGGTGAAAGTACGCATTGGAAAGTAGTTGATTATAAAATACAAGCCAATCCTGTTTTGTTTCGTACCTACGCTGGAAGAATGTATATGAAGGAACAGGACGTTTTTGAAGCAGACTATTTCAACGTAGAAGTATATGTTATTTTTGATGAAAATGAGGAAATACGCCTTCATAAAGAGGAATTTTTAGCTGATTATCAAGATAGAGCTAAATCAGTAGAATTGGATATATCGGAACAATCAACAGGTGAATTTGCTGCTAACCAAGAATCGTATCGAAACAAAAGTGGAAATCCTGTTAGTATTGAAGACATAAATGAGGTTTTTATTTTGGTTCAATGGAAAGGAAAGAATGAAAACGAACTAGAGGAAGAAAAAATTATATTGTCCCCAGCGAACCTATAGATAAACACCACCCATATAACGCGGGGGGGGGGGTTTTTGCGGCTGGAAGCTTTTGACTGCCTCAACCCTAAAGGGCTGCTGATTGATTTGTCCATTTATTACGATCACTGGCCAGAACTCAAAAGTCTCCCGCTCAGCTATTTCGTCTTCTTTTTCCTTCGTTACCTGTAATTACCTAAACGTATTTCAGCTTAATTGCTCTAGCAATTCTACCAGCTCATCTATTAATCCTTCTTGTTTTGTTATATCGGGTTCTGCGGTTATCTCAAGACCTACATCATTAATTTCTTCTAGTAATCCAGTAATTCTGCTGTCACTAGTCTGGTCTAAATAATATCTAGCATATATACTCGCGCTAGAACCCATATGGGGATAATGATTTTCCTTAGTAGTGTCCTCAGGAATCTCTTTTAATGACTCTTTCGTATTCTTTACCCAATCAGACATGGAGGCATATTCAGATATTTCAATAGTTGATGTCTCAAGCGTTTGTTCGGACACTACTTCCTCTTTTTCTATTGCTTCATTCTTAGAAAACGCTTCGTCAGGTTGTGTCGCATTTCCCTTCTGATCATCATTGACGAAACTGATTATAATCATAGCGATTAAACTGATAGTGACTATCAATGCACCAAATGACAATAGATACTTTTTCAAAGTAAACTCCCCTTTAATGTTTTATGAATAAATTTATTCGTGAGTATACCTTCTGGCTCTTATTCGGTGGATTATCCTACGTTAACACATCATCTACCCTGTCCATGCTACATCTACCAGTCCCATACCGAATTGTATTATTATTACCATTATATCAACCTAGAAAATAGTTAACAAACTGTATTCATACTATTTTATAAAGTCGATAAATTATTTCTTTATAGGAATTTTGCTTATTAATTTGTTGTCGTTCGCTCTTCCTCTTTTGCTTTTCTCCATTATTTTAGACGACAGTTTTAGATAAAAGGATTCCTATTAGTAGAAACAAATCTTTATGTAAAAGAGAAAATCCATCCCCCATCACTATCAAACTCTCAATAAACACGTCATATCAATTACCCCATAACAACCACCTAAGCTATAATACAAGAGTAATCCATACATACAAATATGAAAACTTCCCATGTAGGTAGGCTTAATTATGAAAAAATAGGGTATTAACAAAAGGGACCTATCACTCTATTAAATTATTTTCGTACCGTTTTCTACTATGGAGCAATCAAACTAATAAGAAAAGGAGTTTAATCATACATATGTTCATTCTAATCTTAATCAGCACACTCGTAGTATATGGAGGACTCGTTTACTACATTGGCTGGAGGGGCTATCGCTTTCTTAAACCAGAATCATCAAGCAAACGATTTAAAATCATTTATAGCCTAGTCGTAATAGTAGTAGCGAGTTCGTTTTTCTTTGGGGTGATGTCTGGAATCACCTTTTTACAAATAGTTGGCGCATATTGGATGGCATGCTTCTACTTGCTGTTACTATTAGTGCCGCTTGCTCATATTACTGTTATTCTCTTGCGTCGTACGCGACTACCAAGGCATAAAACACAGAGATGGGCAGGGGTTGTGACACTCGTATTAATGGTATCCTTCTTGGGATATGGCATATTTAACGCTTATAGTCCGGTCGTAGAAAGCTATGAGATTAAGATTGATAAAGGCGATTCCTCTCTTGATAGTCTTTCGATCGCCATGGCAGCAGATACCCATTTTGGACTATTGTCAGGTAAAGGCCATGCAGAGCGCTTTGTAAAGGAAATGAACAACCTAAATGCAGACATCATCCTCTTGCCGGGCGATATCATTGATGATGACCTTCAAATCTTCCTGGATCATAACATAGATCAAATACTGTCCGAGCTCCATGCACCATATGGCGTCTATGCATCACTTGGGAATCATGACAAGCATGAGGGGACTATGCAGGAAATCATTGATGCATTAGAGAACAGTGGAATCCAAGTCTTGTATGATGAGACAGAGGGAATTCAAGGGCAATTTACGTTAATTGGACGAAAGGACAAAATCGACCCAAACAGGCTACCTTTAGAGCAATTAATGGATGGAGTAGACCCTAACTTACCAGCTATTCTAATTGATCACCAACCATATGATTTGGATATCGCACAGCAGGAAGGGATTGACCTCATGATCTCTGGCCATACACACCGAGGGCAAGTATTCCCAGGCAGCCTTATTACGGATGCCATTTATGAAAATGATTATGGCTACTTGCAGAAGGAGCAACTGCATTCTATTGTAACATCAGGCTTTGGTTTTTGGGGACCGCCAATACGTATTGGTACACGCTCAGAACTCGTGAAGATCGATATTACGTTCGAGTAGATACATATCGATATAGGATTAATTTTGATATAATATTTAGACAAATAAAAAAACAATGCCATTAGAGTGAACTGGCATATCAATGGGGGAATATACATGTTTCAATTTCCAAAGCCTAGTATCGAGAGCTTTTTCAGAACGATAAATATCGTCGATTTTGATGTGAATGCGACAGAGGATGAAATTCTTTTCTCCTCTAATTTAAATGGTTATTACAATGTATGGGCCATGAGACTTGATGAGCGGTACCCTTACCAGTTAACAACTGCCAATCAAATGAATTCCTTTGTAAAATATACACCCGGGGGTAACTACTTCTTAACTGGTTACGATACAGACGGAGATGAAAATTATCATATCTATGCAGTCAAAAGCAGTGGAGGAGAACCGGTCGCAGTGCTAAAAGCTGAGGGAGAAAAGTTTTACTATGGTGATTTGGCGGAAGATGGCCAACATCTCTATTACATAACGAGTGTAGACAATCCCAACTTTTTAAATATAGGCCGAGTAAATCTGGAGACAGGTGACAAGGAGATTTTGATAAAGGGTGAAAAAGGACCAAGTTATCTGTATTCTGTGAGTCCGGATGAATCGAGCTTTGCGTTCTCAAAAGAGCTAGGAAATACAAGCTCATTTGGCTATCTCGCTAAGGGTCAGGAGATTATCCCACTTACCCCTTCACAGAAAAAGCCGCATCGAGTTCGTCAAGTGAAATATCTAACGGATGATCAGGTGTTACTTTTAACCAATTATGAAAGTGAGTTTTACTATTTAGCTAGCTTTGAGATTAGCACGAGGACATTTACGAAGCTAGTAGCGTTCGATGGCTACGAATTATCGAATTTAACCGTTGACCGGGAGCGAAATCGTGTCTACTTTGTCGCAGAGCGTGGTGTAGAGGACCGTTTATATAGATTCGACTTAGCTACAAATGAAGCAACTTTACTAGATAGGCCATTTGATATGGTCAATAAAATAAGGATTGGAAAAAGTGGCGCCATCTATGCATTAGGTAGGTCAACAACCTTCCCAGCAAACTTATTCGAGTATACCGATACAGGCGGCTGGGAGCAGATAACCCAGCACCGTATCATAGGGGTGGATAATGAGGGATTAACAGAGCCTGAGGTGCTTACCTATAATAGCTTTGATGGATTAAAAATCGAAGCACTACACTTTTCACCAAATCCGGAGCTGGATAATGGGCATACCATCCTATGGCCCCATGGTGGACCACAGCATGCGGTAAGAAAAACCTTTACACCGCTCTTCCAATATTTATGCTCCCAAGGGTTCAGCGTGTTTGCGCCGAACTTCCGTGGTAGCACTGGCTATGGAGAGAGCTTTATGAGATTAGTAAATAAAGACTGGGGAGGCGGCCCGCGCCTGGATATCATCGCCGGTATGGACTGGCTAGACCAACAAGGGAAATCTAGTTCGGATAAGTGGTTCTGTATTGGTGGAAGCTATGGAGGATATATGACCTTACTTCTTCACGGTCGCCATGCAGATCGGTTTAAGGCATTTGTTGATATCTTTGGCCCAAGTAATTTATTTACAACCATTGAGACAGCCCCAGAACATTGGAAGGAATCGGATAGAGAGTTAATTGGTGATGTCAACGAGGACCGGGAGAAATTAATAGAAGACTCGCCAATGACTTATATTGACCAGATGACCAAGCCAATGCTAGTTATTCAAGGTGCCAATGACCCACGCGTTGTAAAGGTAGAATCCGATGTAATCGTCGATGCTATGAAAAAAAGAGGCCAAGACGTCGAATATCTCGTACTCGAAGACGAGGGTCATGGCTTCTCTAAAACAGAAAATGCCTTAAAGGTTTATTCGTTGATGGTTAGCTTTTTGCGGAAGTATGTGTAGGGTTGGGGAGTGGTATTTACCACTCTAATGGCGGATGCCAACTAATTGGCAACTTCACACAGGATCAATATTTAGTGATGAATCATCTTAATTACATTAGAAGGCCTCCTTTTTAACTCTTTAACTAAGGTACAATATATTTCCTCTAGTCTAGGAAACATATTGTACCCAAATATCGTTGAAAGCGTTTTATGATAGAAAGATACTAGAGGAGGTGCTACGTTGAATACTCGACAACAACATATCTTAAAAGTGCTATTAGAAGGTAAACCCATTACAGGCAATCAATTAGCACTTAAAATTCATGTAACATCTCGAACGATTCGAAATGATATTAAAGATATTAATCAACAGTTAAGTAATGCAGGTGCGCGTATTGTTTCTATTAGAAGTCATGGTTATCAACTTGATATTCATGATGAAGAGAAGTTTAAACAGTTTATTTATAACGTTTTAGATTTAGATAGGAGCTTCCCAGTTGAACCGGAAGATAGAATTCATTTCTTAGCTAAAAAGTTTCTTCTAAACCCAGATTATATAAAGGTAGAAGAATTGGCGGATGAGCTATATGTTAGTAAATCGACTCTAAAGAACCATATAAAGGATGTTAAGGTTGTCTTACAGCAGTATGATTTGCAGTTAACGCAAAGACCTAAGTATGGGTTAAAACTTATTGGTACAGAAAGTAATATAAGGTTTGCCATTTCCGAGCTATTGTTTCAACATTCTCCCCAAATGAAAGATGAATTTAGTCATCAACCATGGCTGTTATCAGCAGAAAAAATGGAATTAATACGTGAATCGGTTTTAAGAGAATTAAAGTCGTTTAAATTCAACTTATCGGATATTTCGTTACATAATTTAGTTGTACATATTGCCATAGCCTATAAACGAATAAAAAGCGGGAAATATGTGGAAAGCTTAAAAGACATTGAAGATGATATACAAAGCAAAAAAGAATATGAGGTAGCCCAAAGTATTATTAAATGTATAGAGCAAAAGTTGCATACCACTTTTCCAAAGGTAGAAATTTTGTATGTGGCGATGCATTTATTAGGTACAAGGCTTCTTTTAAATCATAAGCAGTCGGAATTAATTAGTAACTTTGATCAACGTATCTTAAAAACGGTAGAACGTTTAATAGATCAAGTTGATGAACAGTTGAATCTAGGTATTAAGCATGACAAAGAATTGTTTGCGGCAATTGCGCTTCACTTAAAACCTGCAATCCATCGCTTTAAACACAATATGAATATACGGAATCCAATGTTAGAAGCGATAAAAGTAAATTACCCCATTGCATTTGATGCAGCAATTATAGCAGGGAAAGTTATTGAAAAAGATTTTGATATCGAAATAAATGAAAATGAGATAGGATACATTGCACTACATATTGGTGCAGCACTTGAGAGATCGAAGCTGAATAAAAAACCAAAGCGGTGTCTGATTGTTTGTACTACCGGTCTTGGAAGTTCACAATTATTGCTGTATAAAATGAGGGCCAAATTCGGTAATAAATTGACCATTATAGGTGCAACCGAGTTACATAACCTCCCAAATTATGAGGAAGATGCTATAGATTTTATCGTTAGTACGGTTCCCCTACCGGAGGATTTAACGATCCCTTATGTAGTAGTAAGCACGATGTTAGATGATGGTGAACTCAGCAAGCTTGAATTTGTAATTGGCGATTTTAAAGAGTCTGTTATTGATTCTTACGTAAAAGAAGAGTTAATCTATCCTAACTTAGCTTGTGAAACTCCTGAAGAAGTGATTAATTATTTAGGTAATGAGCTTATTCAAAAAGGAATGGCTGAAAAGGGAATCGTGAGCTCTGTCCTCCAACGAGAGGATGCCGCGTCAACTAGTTATGGTAATCTCGTTGCAGTACCACACCCACTAGTGGCTCAATCCCCCTATACGTTTTGGACAATAGCTACTTTAGAAAAGCCAATTGATTGGGGTAAAAACAAAGTACAATTTGTATGCCTGCTTCATGTTGCTGATGAAAATAAAGAAGAGTTAAAACCGATGTACGAGGCACTTCTTCAACTGATTGATAATCATGAGATTGTTCAAAAACTTGTTTCGGCTAAGGATTCTTCTACAATAATGAACATAATCAAGAGAATGTAGTTTAATAGCTACATTCTTTTTTAATGGTTAGAGCTCAGAAATAACAAAGGCTTAGATTTGGCAATGGTGTTCTAGGATTGCAGTATTTGGAATCGCGCTTACGGTGGTTGAGCATTAGCTTTTCACGTATATTTCCAGATGTTGATGATATTTTGTGAGCAAATTCTTTCCGTTTATTGTGGAAAAAGGTTGACTTTTAATGGAAGCGTTTCAGTTATATAGTTTAGACAAGGTATAAATTTAGCACAAGAGGGTGACGATTTGGAAAATCAAGAGGTAATCATGGGGATAATTATTCACGGTGGAAATGCTAGAAGCTCTGCTATGAGAGCAATAGCTGAGGCGAAAAATGCAAATTTTGGAGAAGCTGAGAAATTAATAGAAGAATCCAATGAGGAATTAAACAAAGCCCACCGCATACAAACAGACTTGATTCAAGCGGAATCAAGAGGCGAAAAGACAGAGATCTCTTTACTCATGGTTCATGCACAAGATCACCTCATGAATGCAATGACTGTAAGAGATTTAGCAATAGAAATTATCGATTTAACAAAGAAAACAATTAATATCTAGGAGGAATTGAAAATGAAAAATATCTTATTAGTTTGTGCAGCGGGAATGTCTACAAGCATGCTGGTGAATAAGATGGAACAAGCCGCAGTTGAAAATAATGTAGAGGTTAGTATTAGAGCGACTTCCGGTGGGGATATAAAAAAATATATTGATGAGGCTGATGTACTATTACTTGGCCCACAAGTCTCCTATTTGAAAAATGACTACAAAAAGCAATTTGAACCGCAAGGAATTCCAGTAGAAGTAATTAATAGTATTGATTATGGAACAATGAATGGTGAAAAGGTTTTAAATTGGGCGTTGGATTTAATCAATTCTAAATAATAGTAGAATATGTAGGTTAAATCCTTTAAATTACTTTTGAAGGAATGGAGTGTCATATATGAGTACGCGTACAGATGCTATACAAGGGAATTTACAGCGTATAGCAGGAAAAATAGGAGAAAATAGATATTTAAAATCAGTATCAGAGGGATTACTTTTAGCATTACCAGTTATTATTATAGGTGCGCTTTCTATTTTAATTTCAAATATAAATTTGGAAGCATACCAAAATTTCATTACAGAAACAGGGCTGAAAACAGTATTGTCTCTACCTTCTTCTGTAACGATTTCCTTGATTGCTCTTTATGCCGTTTTTTGTATAGCATATAGACTTGCAACTCTATTTAATCAAGATGGAGTTGTTGCTGGTATTATTGCATTAATTTGTTTCCTAGTTTTAACGCCCTTTGCGACATTGGATGATGCAAGTGTGATACCTGTACAATTTCTCGGAGCTCAAGGTCTTTTTGTCGCAATTATAGTAGGATTATTATCTGCTAGAATTTATGTATTTATCGTGGAAAAGGGCTGGACTATAAAAATGCCATCTGGTGTACCACCAACCGTTGAAAAAACTTTTGGGGGATTATTACCAGGAATTATGATTGTAACGCTCTTTACAATCATTAGTGGACTGTTTACATTAACAAAGTTTGAAAGTGCCCATGAGTTTGTTTATTCATTTATTCAAACTCCATTACAAAATCTGGGTGGAGGATTCTGGTCAATGGTTATCCTTGTTATCATTATCCATACGCTTTGGCTTTTTGGGATTCACGGGACGCTAGCAATTTTACCTATCCTTTACGGAGTCTGGATACCATTAGGACTAGAAAACCTAGATGCTATTGCTGCAGGTAATCCACCTGAAAACATTGTAAACACTGGTTTTCTAGCTGTGTTAATCATTATAGGAGGAGCTGGCGCAACGCTAGCACTTACCCTACTTTTAGCGTTCTTTGCTAAAAGTAAACGATATAAAACACTAGGTAGATTAGCCTTACCTCCAGCGTTCTTTAATATTAATGAACCAGTCATATTTGGACTACCTATCGTACTAAATCCATATCTGGCTATACCATTTGTTGTAGCACCTTTAACGAATGCCATTATTTCCTATTCATTGATGAAGTTCGGCGTATTTCCACTGGTCAACGGTCTCCATATGCCGCTTGGAACACCAGTATTTGTGAACTCTATTTTAGCAGGCGCTGTGTCCTTGATCTTGCTTCAGGTAATCCTGATCATCATTGATATACTCATATATTTACCTTTCTTTAAAATACTAGACAAAAAGGCGCTAGAAGAAGAACAATCTAATGCAGCCTAGATTAATAGGTTAGCAAAGAGTCTTCTATCATAAACGACATTGGAGTGTTTACCATGACTAATAGTAGAAAATTTCCAAATGAGTTCCTCTGGGGCGGAGCCATTGCTGCCAATCAAGCTGAAGGTGGATGGGACGAAGATGGTAAAGGGGTTTCTATCGCAGATGTGGTTAGAGGTGGAATAATCTCTGGAAAAGCAGATAAAGTAATTGACCCTAATAAATATTATCCAAGCCATGAAGCGATAGATTTTTATCATCGTTATAAGGAAGATATCGCCTTGTTTAAAGAAATGGGCTTTTCGTTGTTCCGGACTTCGATTAACTGGACAAGGATTTTCCCAAATGGAGACGAAGAAGAGCCTAATGAGGCTGGCTTACAATTCTATGACAACTTATTTGATGAGCTAATTAAGAATGGTATGGAGCCTATGGTAACAATATCGCATTATGAAACACCATTACATCTTGTTGATCAATATGGTGGATGGGAGAACCGAAAATTAATAGATTTCTTTAGTAGATATTGTGAGGTTATCTTTAACCGGTATAAAGATAAGGTGAAATACTGGATGACCTTTAATGAAGTGAACAACATGCATAAAATTCCTTTCGCAGCTGGGGCATGCCGTATTGAAGAAGGACCAGACAAGCTACAAAGAGTCTATCAAGCAAGTCATCACCTGCTTGTAGCAAATGCCATGGCGGTTAAGCTAGGAAAAGAAATAATGCCTGAAAATGAAGTGGGCTGTATGTTGTCATTAAGTGCCTTCTATCCTCATACATGTCATCCAGATGATGTGTTTGGAGCATATGAATTTAGAAGAAGATCACTATTTTTCTCTGATGTCATGTTGAGAGGGAAATATCCGTCCTATACCAACAGAATATTCAAGGAATATAATATTCATATTGTTAAAGAAAAGTACGATGATGAACTTTTGAAAGATAATACTTGCTCATTTTTAGCGTTTAGTTACTATTTAACGTCGACCTATAAATCTGGCACACCTATATTTGAATCAACTGGTGGTAGTATGGGATATGAAAATCCTTACTTAGAAGTTTCTGATTTCGGATGGCCAATTGATCCAAAGGGATTAAGATATGTATGTAATGAATTATATGATAGATATGAAAAGCCATTGTTTGTAGTTGAAAATGGTTTAGGAGCGAAGGACGTTATAGCCGAAGACGGCAAGATACACGACAATTACAGAATTGAGTATATAAAGAAGCATCTAATTCAGCTTCATGAAGCCATTGAAGATGGTTGTGAAGTTCTAGGATATACGTACTGGGGTCCAATTGACATTGTTAGTGCGGGAACCGGGCAAATGCAAAAAAGATATGGTTTCATTTACGTGGACAAAGATGATGAAGGTAATGGAACATTGGACAGAATGAGAAAAGATAGCTTTTACTGGTATAAGAAAATAATAGAATCGAACGGTGAATTATTGTATCAAGATTAACCCAATAAACCCCTGTAGGTTATGCGACCTATAGGGGCTATTTTTATATACCTAGTTTGCTCTTTTTTACTTAATCTATCTTCCAAAATGGCGATGGATTTTATCAAATCCTGAAACACCCCCTCCAAATCCTGAAGAATATGTCAACTAGGCTGCCACGCTGCGGGTTCAAAAACAAAATGTTCGCACACCCCCCAAGCGTTCCTCCACCACCAATTAACGAAATCGGTTTCCTTAAAAATGAGGAGACTCCAACTATTAATTATCTAAACTTTACTACTTTTATTAAAAATTCCTAAAAAACATATTGATTTTTAAAAAAGTAAGCACTATAATTCTTTGTAAGCGGTTACTTATTTATTTTTTTGAATTCTATAGAAACCGGTTTCCTTAGTCGTGTATAGGAGGTGTCCATTTCTAGAGTGAATCAAGAGGGTTTTACAAACTATTAAACTAATTATAGGGGGTTATATCGTTGAAAAGTTTTAAACATATTGCTGTGTTTGGATTATTAGCTTTGCTTGTGGTTTCTTTAGTGGCTTGTAGTGGTGATGGTGATAAAGAGGCAAGTGGTGATAAGAATAGTAATTCGAACGAGGAAATTACGCTAGACTTCTGGACGTTTGGTGCAACTGGTTATGAGGATTTAGCAAAAGAATACGAGGATCAAAACCCAAATATTAAAATTAAAGTGAAATCATCCGAAACTGCAGACCATCATGATGCACTCTTCACCTCATTATCTGCTGGAAGTGGTGCACCGGATATTGCGATGCTAGAAATTGATCAATTCGATCGTTTTAAGGTTGCCCAGGATCGTTTTGAGAACTTGTATGACCTTGGTGCGAATGATGTAAAGGATCAGTACTTAGATTGGAAATGGGAAAGTGGAGAGAGTGTGGATAGAGATTTCTTGTTTGGCCTTCCAACAGATATCGGTCCGAAAGCATTATACTATCGAACCGATTTATTTGAGCAAGCAGGACTACCAACAGATCCAGAAGAGGTGGAAGCTTTAATTAACTCACCTAAGGCGTTTGAAGAGGCTGGGTTAAAGGTTAAAGAAGCAACGGGAATGCCATTTGTGGATAGTATTGAAATGGCCTTTAGAGCGTATTTAGATGCAGCAGAAACAGCTTATTTAACTCCAGATAATGAATTGAATCTTGGAGCAGATAGTGAAGTCAAAAAGGCATATGACTATGCGGTTCATCTGAATGACCTGGGAATAGTTGGTAAATATGAAATGTGGAGCCCAGAGTGGGCGAATGCGGTGAACAAGGGTGAATTTGCTGCGGAACTAGGTGCAGGCTGGTTGAAAGGCTGGATGGAAGGAAATGCACCGGAAGCTGTTGGTAAATGGAAGGTAGCGACATTACCTACTGAGTTCGCTGCAAATTGGGGTGGATCATATATCGCAATCCCAAGTGAAACTAAGCATGCACAAGAGGCATATGATTTTATTGAATGGCTTGTATCACCAGAAAATCAATTAAAATCATTCCAAAGCCATGGATTATTCCCTTCCGCTCATTCAGTCTATGAGATGGAAGAATTCACATCGAATGAAGATGAATTCTTTGGCTCTCAGGCAACAGCTCCAGTATTTGCTAAGGCTGCCCAAGACATTACGGGGATCGGATACAAAGGGGAAAAATACTTCCCTGTTCATAACGAAATCTTAAATGCACTGAAAAATGTGCAAAACAATAATGCAGATCCAGAGAAAGAGTGGGAAGCAGCTGTAAAACGTGCCGAGGATTTAATGAAACGTTAATCTATTAAACTCTGAAGACTAAAGGTATGATAGCGAACGAAACAAATAGTAATGGTCGGTTTACCGAGACAAGCCTTTTGCAAAACAGGGATGGAAGGAGTAAGCCGGCCACCTTTTTACAAGACCCAGAAAAAACTACGTTAGGAACGCCTAAAGGCACGGTACTATTTTGAAATGGAAAAGAGGCGTGAACATGAATTCTGCCAGTAAGAAAGAAGCTATAGGGAAAAAGAAGAAAAATAGGTCTGAAGAAAAGAAGGACATGATTTCGGGTTATTTGTATATAGCGCCTTTCTTTATTATTTTTGCACTTATTGGTCTATATCCTGCGCTTTTTAGCTTTTACTTAGCTTTTCAGAAGTGGAATGGCTTAAGTCCAATGACCTTTAATGGGTTAGCTAATTTTGAGCTCGTACTGACTGATCCGCTGTTTTGGAAATCGGTTTACAACACGATTATCATGGGGATTATGGGAACGGCTCCACAATTAGTTGTCGGACTTATTCTAGCCTATTTATTAAATTTGGCATTTCTTAAGTTTAAGAGCTTCTTCCGAGTAACGATATTTATGCCATATTTAACCTCAATGGTTGCCGTGGCACTTATATTTAGTGTGCTATTCAGTAATCATGATTCATCTTTTGCTAATTATGTGTTAACGAATCTTTTTGGACTCGACCCGGTCTCTTGGGCTGCCTCTGAATGGGGAACCAAGATTGCCATATCGCTTATGGTGTTTTGGAGATGGGTTGGATATAACACAATCATTTATTTAGCCGGGATTCAAAGTATACCGAATGACTTATATGAAGCGGCAACTGTGGATGGTGCTAATAAGTTTCAGCAGCTTTGGTATATTACGATTCCGATGATGAAGCCTTTTATTATCTTGACTGTATTTACATCAACCGTTGGCGCGATGCAGTTATTCTCTGAACCAACTGTATTCTTAGGGGCTGATGCTTTCACAAGGGATGAAGCGATGACAATTGTTATGTACTTATATCGTGATGCCTTTAGATTGCAGTCCTTTGGAACGGCATCTGCAACAGCGATTATTCTGTTAGTTATCATTACGATATTTGCTGTAATTAATCTAAGATTGACGCAAGGATTTGGAAGGAAAAAGCGAGGTGTTCATAAATGAGTAATCGCATAAACAAAAATCGCAAAAAGCTATCGTTCAGTAAACTATCCATTTACTCATTTTTATTCATTGCTTCCATCCTTTCTCTTTTTCCTTTTTATTGGATGTTTGTTATGGCGACACGACCAAGTGCTGCCTATAATTCTATTCCACCAACCCTTACACCAGGAGATATGCTAGTTGAGAACTTTAAAAAGGTATTAAATCAAATTGATTTCTTTGGTGGAATGTGGAATTCATTTGTATTGTGTGCGGTTGTTACGATTGTGGTTCTATTCATTAGCTCCCTAGCTGGCTTTGCTTTTGCCAAGTTTAAGTTCCCGGGGAAGAATATTCTGTTTGTCGCGATCTTAGTAACGATGATTATTCCGCCACAGCTAGGGTTAATTCCGCAATACTTTCTAATTTCGAATGCAGGACTCCTTGATACTTTACCAGGGGTCATGATTTTGTTCTTTTTAAATCCGTTAGGGATATTCTTGATGCGCCAATATATTTCAGGAGCAGTTCCGGATGAACTAATCGAGGCTGCGAAATTAGATGGATGCTCGAATTTCCGCATTTACTGGAGAATTGTCCTACCGATTATCCTACCAGCATTTGCAACGCTTGGAATCATTGTCTTTACGGCGGTTTGGGGAGAATTTTTATGGCAGTTTACGATTTTAAGAGACCCAGACATGTATACGATTCAAGTGGCATTAGCACAATTAAGTAATACGAATAATGTGGACTTCGGGATGATTATGTCTGGCGTATTCTGGGCGACTGTTCCGTTACTAGTCATTTTCTTACTATTTAACCGATTATTTATTTCTAGTATTACTGAAGGATCCGTAAAATAATTTATTTTTCCTGCCTGGCTATTGTATCACTCTATGACTCTTAGTAATCTAGCAGTAGGAAATATATATCAAGGAATTAGAGGAGATTATACGATGGGGTTAACGATAAAAGACATTGCACAAATGGCAGGGGTTTCACAGGCAACTGTTTCAAAAGTAATCAATAATTATAAGGGAATAAGTGAGGAAACGAAGAATAAGGTCATGACCGTAATTAATGAAATGGGCTATGCACCTAATTTTTCAGCAAGGTCACTAGCAACGAAAAAATCAAACCTCATCGGTCTCATCTATGCCGGTAGGATTAATGTGGATATGACACACCCATATTTCAATGAAGTAATTTCAACCTTTAAGAAAAATATTGGCTTATTAGGGTATGACATCTTGATGTTTTCTAATGAGCATTTTCTACAGGATGAGGGAAGTTATTTAGCAAGGTGCAAGCATTTTAACGTAGACGGCTGTTTGATTATTGCTGGTGAGAAGGTCGAGGATGCTACGTTTGAGCTTGCGGAAAGTGGATTCCCTTGTATCGGTATAGATATCGAATTAAAAGGGCCTAATGCGAGCTATGTCATGACGGATAATGTGAGCTTATCAAGGAAAGTGGTGGAACACTTTTATTTGAATTCCCATCGGAAAATTGGTTTTATCGGTGGAATGCGTGAATCGGTCATTTCAAATTTAAGGTTAAAAGGGTTCAAGAATGCGATGCAGCAGTTCGACCTTGAGCTACGAGATGAATGGATTCAATACGGAGATTTCCAGGAAGAGAGTGGCTATCTCTCTATGAAGCGAATGCTTGAATTAGATGATGTCCCCGAAGCCGTTTTCGCTGCTTCAGACTTAATGGCATTAGGTGCATTACGGGCGGTTAAAGAGGCCGGATTACAAGTTCCAAATGACATCCGAGTTGTTGGGTGTGATGATATTCCAGCATGCCGTTATAGTAACCCGAAACTGACCACGGTAAAACAGGATAAGGAAAAGATCGGTAAATTATCAGCTTATATGTTAAATGATTTAATTGAGGGGCAATCGAAAATAAAGCCAGTGTTTACAGACTCTGAACTTATTGTCAGGGAGTCATGTGGAGCGGATAAAACCTTCTGGTAATATTACATCGATTTATTCTCGGAAAGTGTATAAAAACAATAGCAACTAGAATCTTGTATGGGGTGTTAGGAGGTTTTTTGGTGAACTATTATGCAGTTTTTGATGTGGGTGGTTCCGCAATCAAGTATTCCCTTATGGATGAGGCTGGGTCTTTTATAGAAAAATCCTCTATTCCAACACCGAAGGACGGTATAGACGCTTTTGTAAATGTTATGGATTCCGTGGTGAAGGAATTTCAGAAGAAACAGGTTCTAAGTGGTATCGCCTTAAGTATGCCAGGAGCGGTAGACGTAGAAACTGGATTCATTAAAGGGATTACGGCTCTTCCTTATATTCATGGTCCTAATATCAAACAACTCATCCAAGAACGAACAGGGCTTGTGGTTGAGCTGGAAAATGATGCGAATTGTGCCGGTTTGGCTGAAGGCTGGATTGGTGCTGCTAAAGGGATTAATGACTACATTTGTATCGTGATCGGTACGGGAATTGGTGGGGCACTTGTTTTAGATAAGAAGATTCGCCATGGTAGCAATCTTTTCGGTGGTGAATTCGGCTATATGATCCTTGAGGATTATTTGGACCAGCCGATTGGGGAAACGTGGAGCTCACTTGCTGCAACTGGGGGCTTAGTGATGCAGGTTGCAAAACGCAAAGACATCGACCCTAACACGCTTGATGGGATAGCGGTGTTTAAAATGGCGGATGAGGGTGACCTAGAAGTACAGGATGAGATCGAAAAATTCATCAAGCGCTTAGCAGTAGGAATTTATAATTTACAGTACATGATTGACCCGGAGAAAATATTAATTGGTGGAGCAATCAGTAAACGGGATGGGCTAATTGATAACATCAATGAAAAGCTTAAGGTAATGAAACCGAATGAAGAATGTTTAGATATTAGGGTGCATCCATGCCAATTTGGCAATGATTCTAATTTAATTGGGGCGCTCTATCACTTCTTACAAAGGGCTACAAAACAGTCCATTTATAGATAGTAGGGGCTGGGTATACGTTTACTTAGTCTCCATGTATAGCAAATTAGATTGAAGGAGGGAATGTGATGATACATAAGAATTTAGAAGCCTTTCCTAGTCAGTTCCTATGGGGATCGGCTTCTTCTGCTTATCAGATTGAAGGAGCATGGGATGAAGATGGGAAGGGGCCTTCCAACTGGGATCAATTTGTCCGAATTCCAGGGAAAACCTTTAAGGGTACAACTGGTGATATGGCAGTCGATCATTACCATCGTTATAAAGAGGATATTCGCTTAATGGCCGAGATGGGCTTGAAGGCATATCGCTTTTCAGTTTCATGGGCTCGAATATTTCCTAATGGGAAAGGGGAAGTCAATGAAAAGGGCATCCAATTTTATAGTAATCTAATCGATGAGTTAATTAAGCATCGAATAGAGCCGATTTTAACCATCTATCATTGGGATTTACCACAGGCACTGCAAGATGAATATGGTGGCTGGGAATCTCGCGAGATTATTCGGGACTTTACCAATTATGCGGTTACATTGTATAAGCATTTTGGTGACCGGGTGAAATATTGGGTGAGCTTGAATGAACAAAATATCTTCACCAAATTTGGATACAGAACGGCTCTACATCCCCCAGGAGTAAAGGATGAGAAGCTTTTCCATCAAGTCAATCATCATGCGAATTTGGCAAATGCCAGTGCGATTAAGGAATTCCGTAACTATGTACCAGATGGAAAGATTGGCCCTAGCTTTGCCTACTCCCCTTCGTATCCAGCATCTGCTAAGCCGGAGGACATCATTGCTGCGGAAAATGCAGAAGAGTTAAATGCACATTGGTGGATGGATGTTTATGCATGGGGAACATACCCTCAGGTGGCATGGCGTTACTTAGAAAGAAAGGGCTTGGCACCAACTATCGAAGACGGTGACCTTGAATTACTAAAAGAAGGTAAGCCGGATTTTATGGGCTTAAACTATTACCAAACGACTACCTTTGAAAGGAACCCATTAGATGGTGTATCAGAAGGGAAAATGAATACATCTGGAAAGAAAGGCTCAACCGAGGATAGTGGAGTACCAGGTCTTTATAAAACCGTGAAAAATGAACATCTGGAGCGGACAAATTGGGATTGGAACATCGACCCAACCGGACTTCGCATCGCCCTCCGCCGCATCACGAACCGATACGAATTACCAATTCTAATCAGCGAAAATGGCTTAGGGGAATACGATAAGCTTGAGGAAGGCGATATCGTAAATGATGACTATCGTATTGATTATCTACGAGTACATTTGAAGGCGACCCAAGAAGCGATTAGTGATGGTGTAGATGTTATTGGTTATTGTACATGGTCCTTTACAGATCTACTAAGCTGGCTAAACGGCTTCCAAAAGCGCTACGGATTTGTCTATGTGAATCAACATGAAGAAGGGGAGCATGACCTTCGCCGGATTAAAAAGAAAAGCTATCATTGGTATAAAGAAGTCATTGAGACAAATGGAAAAAATCTATAAGTCAGGCTTATAACAAGAGGAGTGTTGGTTATCAGACAGCCAAAAATCGGAATGGTTGGTCTAGGATCCATTGCACAAAAGGCGTATTTACCTATTTTAACAAAGGAAACCTATTGGCAATTTGTTGGTGCTTTTTCACCGAATGCAGAGAAAAGACAGCGGGTTTGCAGGCAATATCGAATCAAAGACTTTCCTAGTTTATCGGCATTAATAGAGGAAAGTGATGCAGTGTTTGTCCACAGCTCAACAGAATCCCATTTTGAAGTCGTATCCGAGCTTCTACGAAATAGAAAGGACGTTTATGTGGATAAGCCACTCGCTGCGACAGTGGAACAAGGGGAGAAGCTAGTAGCGTTGAGTGCGAAGCATAATCGAAAGCTAATGGTTGGGTTTAACCGCCGCTTTGCACCGATGTATGTCGCTGCAAAAGAGCAAGCACAGGATCCTACTGCATTTTCCTTGGAGAAACACCGTGCACTTGACATTGGTCCACACGATTACCGTTTTACCATGTTAGATGATTACATTCATCTCATTGACTTGATGAGATGGCTTCAGGCTGGAGAAAGTAAGTTGGCATACCATAAGATGGATATCAACGCGGATAAGCAGATTACGTTTGCCCAGCATGTGTGGGAAGGGGAGCATGGTAATCCATTTACACTTTCCATGCATCGACATGCGGGAACCAACTTAGAAGAATTGAAGGTGTTAACGGCCGGTGCGCTCATTCGAGTGAAGAATATGAATGTAATGGAAACAGAGCAAGACGGGAAAGTAACGATACAAACCTCCCCATCCTGGGAGACAATTTTAAAACAAAAAGGATTTGTTGACGCGGTCAAGCATTTTGTAGATTGTATCATAAACGACAGCCAACCATTCGTAGATGGAGAAGAAGGGTTGAGATCACAGCTATTAGTGGAACAGTTGTTGAGAGAGCAAGGGTGAAGCGTGGAGCCATGCTTCACCCTTTGCATTTGTATTTATGGAAACACTCTTACATCATAAGAACTTTTCACCGTAGATTACGCCTCGATGATTTATCAAGTTAAATTTCTTACCACTTCTCATAATGAATTTTCCCTCAATTCCAAAAAAAGCAACCTAGAAGAATTTACGCACTGCTTAACGTGCTAGAATAGGATAAACTTGCTGTTTCCAACTACAGCAGGAAGCCTGCTTGTAAAAAGTGGAGGGATAAAAGAATGGGAAAAACAAATCTAAAGAATCTTGTGCAAGATTATTTTAATGCGTATGAAACAAAGGAAAGGGGAATTTTAGAGGAATTGTTAAGCCATGACTTCACGTTTAATAGTCCGGTCGATGACAAAATTAACCGGGAGGCATATTTTGAAAAGTGTTGGCCAAGTTGTAAAGACATAGAAGAATATCACATCCAAAATCTTTTTACAGACGGAGATGAAGCGGTCATTCGATACGAATGCGTATTAAAGTCTGGTGCTACTTTTCAAAATATGGAACATTTTTTATTTGAGAATGGGAAAATTAACGAAATAACCGTCTATTTTGGCTTCGATTTGAAGCACGATTCTGTAAATATTGCGAAAGTACAAAGGTTAAATGAGGCATTCGTGACAGGTGATATAGATTATATCGTCGATAACATTGCTGAGGATATTGAATGGAACTTTATTGGAGACTCCGTAATGGAAGGAAAAGAAGCTGCCAGAAATAACCTTGAGCCAATGCGTGGTGTTGTAGCAAAAGAACATACGGTTGAAAAAATCATCGTACAGGGGAATAATGCGCTCGTCGAGGGTACGATGAAATTGCCAAGTGAGCATAGTGAAGGAACCACGTATGCTTTTTGCGATGTATATAAATTTGACAAAGAGAACAATAACAAAGTTAAAACATTATCATCGTATCTGATTGAATTGTCGAGTGAGGACTATGATAGGTTAACAAAGGGTAATAAAACGAGTATTGAATAAAGCATCCCGACTTATGGCAAAAACATAAAATTGTTGGAGAGGTTGTGGAAGGAGCTAGGGTAAAGGGTAGGGTGGTTCTCGTGCTTTTCCCTTTGCCACTCCTTTCCTCATTGGAATATAAAACATCCCACCGGAAGTCTGTATCCTCCAGTAAGTTATAAATATATTTATGTACCAGGCAAATAATATGGGTTGAAGGGAGGATACTAACATGGAGTTTAAAGGTGCTGGAAACAAAATTGAACAAACTGCAGAAACGCTTATAAGAAAGGGTATCCCAGAAAGAGCAGCTGCTTTTGCTGCTTCAATGGGGTATTTGCGAGAGTTAAAAAAGAAAAAGTAAGCGGATGAAGCTTGGGAGGGCGGTGTTCTAGGGTTAGGGTACCATTTCAAAAGGGGCATTACCTGGCTGATTTTATGAAATCCTGAAAAAGGTGCCTGAAATCCTGAAAGATAGCGCTCAAATCCTGAACCCCCCCTCCAAATCCTGATGAATATGTCAACTAGACGGTTTTGCTGCGAAATAAGCGCTACTCCTAGGTATAGTTCTCTTTACTGACCAAAAAATAGTAGCTAATCCATAAATAATGAGGATTATTCTCCATACAGTTGTCCCGATAACGATATTGTGCCTCTACTAACCCCTAAATCCTGATAAAGCTCATGCCACTTTGGAGAATAACCTTGGCATTCGGTTAGGGGATTGACAATGGATAGAATTATTGTATAATTCAAAATAGGAGAAACACGGAAGGTGGAATTCGGTTTGCCAGCTTACTTGTAATGGTTAAGCAATTAAATAGTACATTTCTTTTTTGAACTGTGTGTTCATTCTACGGGAGAAGTGTGCCTATTTTTAGCCATTACGGGGAACGCGGGATAATCTGTTGTTTTAAATTCCAAGCGGGATACCTATAAGGTGTCCTGTTTTTTTATATGGGAAATTTTCTCCCTTCAGCTATTATTAGCGTTCCTCTGGAAAATAGAGGAGCGGGTTATGAGTTTAAATTATGTAGTGAAATATGAGGTTATTGCACAGGAAAAGCCGAACGTCATACGACATTGTAGGAATTGTAAGAGAAGCACGGAATACGTTTGTAGTGATAAATTTAGGGTGAATGCAAATCAGAAAGTCGTTGATATTTGGCTTATTTATAAGTGCATGCATTGTGAAAGTACTTGGAACTACCCTATTTTATCCAGAGTACATGTAAATCGAATAGATCCAATACTACATCAAAAGTTCATGAATAATGATCAAGAGACAATTTGGTACTATGCGTTTCAAATCAACAAATTACGGAAATTATGTGATGATGTGAGTAAAAATATACGCTACGAGATTAGAAAGAAAAAGTCCGAATCAGTTCCTAATGAAATGACCATTAGGATTTGCTGTAAATATGATGTTGGTCTAAGAATAGATAAGCTCCTAGCAGAAATCTTGGGTATTTCCAGATCAAAAGTAAATACCATGGCAAAGGCTGAAAGGTTTTTGCTATACCCAAATGTTACGATGAAGGACAAAGTGATAGATAATTTACAGATAACAGTCAAAGGTAATTGGATGCTTTAACTTCAAAATCTTCTATGAAGCAAGATTGTGGGGCTTTTCTTATAGGGTTTTTAGAGGGCGCTATCTGGGTGATTTTATGAAAACTGAAGAAGGTGCCTGAAATCCTGAAAGAGGTGCCCCAAATCCTGACCCCCCCCTCCAAATCCTGAAGAATATGTCAACTAGGCGGATTTGTTATAACCATATGTCATAGGATAGTTACAGATAAGAGCAATTTAAGAGAAAATACGGTTCCCCATTAAGGGAACCGTCATTTTACAATCGGTATCAAATAATCAAAGCTATCTTCGTCTATACTTGAATATCTTTCTAGCTTATAATCCGCTGGTTCGAACCCGTAACGGATGACGATTTGAATATAAGAAAAACATAGAAACGCATCATCTGCCCGACAGCCTTCCAAAACGGCAAATAACGTAGGGGGAACTCGTTCCAGACGAATGTTATCGTCTTCTTCTAAAGAAAAGTTACTGTTTACCTCAAATCCAATATCCCCAATAATACTATTCGAAGTGATTGCCTCTGTTTTTACATACACATGCTCGGAAGCTACTTGTCCATTTAACCGATCTTTAGCTTGACCAAAGTATTGCTTAAATGGATGTGGGCTACGGTCTGCTTCAACTCGTTGCCAGACAAGGATTTTCTCCTTCTCCCACTTGGATAGTAATAAGGTGTGAGTGCTGTCTGCTCTTATTCCGCCCACATATTTACGGGCTGCCAAGATGGCTTCCATTCGTTTATCTAAATCTTTTTTCCATTGTTCAAGCAACGCCTTCTTTTCTTGTTCCGTTGCATCACAATATCGCCTGATATCATTCATCGCTATATCTGCTTGCCTCAATGAATCGATCATTTTCGCAAGATGAACTTGATCTGGGGTATACGCTCGATACCCATTTTCTAGCCGGGTAGATGGCTCTAATAAACCCTTCTTATCATAATACCGAAGCTTACTGGGAGGTAAACCGGTCTTATTCGAAAATTCCTGTATAGTAAAATGCATACGTGTCTCTCCTGACGCTAGTTAGCGATATATGACCAGACGTTAATACGATTATTGTCTGGATCATAAATATGGAAACCACCCCAACCATTAATTGGGTCCCCAGCAATTTCCGATGGTTTAACCCCATTCTTAATTAATTTATTATACTCCTGAAAGAATACTTCTGGACGAATATCATAATAGGTTCTGGCTTTATTATCATTCGGTTTTTCAACTACTTTGTTCGTTTGTAGTAGCCAAATATTATCCCAGAAGCATTGGTCTAATGCATTTCTATCATAGGCGTCCTCTGTTCGAAGATGTGCATAACCATTTTCGTTATCAACTTCTACGATATCAAATCCAAGATGTTTTTCATACCAGTCAGCGGACTGCTTTGGATCAGATACATGAATAATTGTATTCACGGTTCCAAATCCAACAATTCCAGATGGCGGATATTCCGCTTCATCCTCACCTCTTGGCTCTTCAGCAATAGCTAGTTTCGTATTATCAAAGGCGAATATATCACAATATCGCTGCCCATTTGGTAATGTTTTTATTTCAGTAAACTTCACATCTTTATCCGCTAAGTAACGTAACGTTCCATCAAGGTTGTATGTAGCAAAACCAAGCCTTACATTCCCCTCTGTTTTTGGAGATTGAAAATGTTCATACTCTCCTTCAAACGATTTAATGGTCACAACCCCAGAGCGTGGCATTTTCATAAAAGCCTTTCGACCAACCCATGAAGTTATTTTGTCTAAACACTTCCAGCCTAATAGCTCTTCATACCACTCAACTGCCTTGTCAAAATGCTCCGGGTCAACCATAATAAATCCCCCATCCCAACGATACATTATAAACACTCCTTAAAAATTTATTTACAACCTAAGCATAAAGGTTAAACCTAGTCTAATGTCAATAGTACTTCGAAAATTCTATATAATAAATATTAATGACGGATAGACTTGTTAAAATTAGGACTGGGGCAAACCTATGTACCAAGATGGGAAGCGCCACTACTTGGTATAACTCTCTTTACTTGGCCATAAAATAGTAACTATTGTAACTAATCCATGAATAATCAGGATTATTCCCCATATAACGGTTGTTCCATTAACGATATCACTGTCATAAAATTGGACTAGATTGCTTAGTGGAAACGTTTCTGTGACAAACCGCTCCCCAGAAGGATTCAAGCTAAAGATATGCCAGCCCTTATAACCATCAAAAATATAGAATGCCAACTGTCCAATTCCGAAAATGATAAGGTGGAAAACCCATAAAAGTCCCTTTCTCCACGAAGGACGGGTATGATTATTTGCTTTCAATTTTTCTCCCCCTATACTTAATTTTTCTTAAAAATGACTTCAAACTCCTTCTTAACTTAAGCATAAAGGTTAAACCTAGTTTAATACCAACAATTTGTTAAATTTTGGAACACCATCTTAGAAGTTTGGAATAGATAAGTACATCATATATGCAATCTGATAAACTCTTATTAGGATTAACTCGTCTTTTGTGAAATATATTTGATTAACTTGTAAGAAATGCCATAAAACACTCGTTACTTGATTTAGAAAGAAAAAAGGAGGTGGAGGAATTGCTTTATGGAGTTGGAATTTTTGTCCCTGTTACGGATTTAACTCGCTCCAAAAAATGGTATATGGATATGCTTGGATTTGAACTTGTCCATGAAGATGAACCAGATGCCTATACGATGAAATTAGGTGATCGAAGGGTAATGATATGTTTAGTTAAATGCGAGCAGATAGAACAGCCGAGGTTCCCTAAAAATAATTATGCGGTTGATGTTTACTATAATTTTCACACGGATAATGTGGATGCAGCGTATGAGGACCTGTTAAAAAAAGGGGCAAATATAGGTGAGATTCAGAATTATGATGGCATTCGTGGCTTTGATGTAAGGGATCCAGACGGAAATCGTTTTGGCGTTGTAACATGAAAAATGATGTGGGGTATAGCACTAAAAACTAATTAAGCTAGAAGGGAGATTTAAGGATGTTTCATAAGAATAACCAACAATTCAATGTGTTAGGGAAAAAGTACACAGGAAAATTTGAAGAATATCCTATCATAATACCAAAAGCAATTGAAGACTTTAGAGAGTCTTATCGGGGAGACGATTCATTTACCAGAGTGATAGTCTATGAACCGAAAAAAAGTCCTGAACATACAGTTGGATATTTTTATTTAGGAGCACTTGTGGAAGGAGAACCAGGAGAGGTTCCGGAGAAGATGAATCTCTTTCAGTATGAGGGTGAATTTGCAAGCATATCGGTTCCTTTGGATTTAACGAAAATGGGCGAATACTATGACAAGTTAATCAACTGGATTGTTAAAGAAGGAGATCAAGTTGACCCTAATTATCATTTAATCGAAGTATATCGTCCTACCAATACAGGACAAGAGCAGTTGGAGATCTATATGCGCATTAACACGGTTAAAGAAAAAGTATAAGTAACATAAGGAGGTGTTCCTATGTATCCCTATTCTAAAACAATTACAACTTTGCCGTTGCGACCATTGTTGTCCTGAAGGAGAACAATCCATCTTGTGTTAGTTCCATGATTTATAATGGTGATTTCATTGGTGAAAAAAGTTAAGGGGATGGGTGTCACCTCCGCTTTATTAAAGTGAAATGGAATAAGTGTAATTTCAGAAGAGGATTTTGCTGAAACCTTTCTATAGCTTAAAATAGTAAACTGTTTGTCCACAAATAACCCATGTAAAATGATCTAGAAAACTATAGTCGGTTTTCAAAGGCAAGTTTGGGAAATATTCTTCAATACGGTTACAAGGATGAAATAATCAAATTGAGAGGATCTTTATTTTTTGAATAAATATTTGATATATGAATCAAAAAGTAGCGTTAAAGATTTTCCTAACGGAGTATTATAGTGGAACAACCTTCCTATGGGAAGGTTGTTATGATATGATGAGAACAAACGTTCCTATCCGGGGGTGGTAATCATGCAAATCTCAAAAGATAACACAATAAACATCAGACTTGCGATACCTACAGATACTAGTGAGGTACTAACATTCTTTGAAGAGAACATAGAAATCTCTCATGATCATATTTATAACCGGGAATTTGTTTGTCCGGATGGGGTTAAAGCTGCTATTAGAAGAAAACAAATGTTAATTGCCAAAAAAGAGTATGGTATAGTCGGCGCTCTTAGATTTTACAAGAAAAAAACAGACGGTAGTATATCACTTTATCAATTTGCTATATGTAAAAATCATAGAAAGCAAGGTTTACTAAAGCAGATGCTTTCTAATATAAATACAGGCCCGGTTCGTGTTAAATGCCCGAAGCATTCATCAATGAACCATTATTTTGATAAAACAGGTTGGATCTTGCATGATGCAATAGGTGAACTCAATTGCTGGCAATTATAAAATGAAAAAAGGGGAATGTTGATGACTACAAAAAAAGGAAATATAAAATTAATACAAGCCGTATCTCTTTTTACCCCCAACTTGGATCAGTCAGTTGATTTTTACAAAAGTACATTTGGAGCAACGGAAATGTTCCGCTCTAATCAAACAGATGGCTCTAATATGGTGGGGTTACAATTCGCTAATGGGGAAACAGAGTTTGTTTTACATGATAGTGAAAATTTGAAGGAACCTGACATTGAAGTGTTAGTTGATGATGTGAAAGACTTCTATCATACCCATAAAAGCAACGAGAATATTCATTGGATACAACCCCCGATTGAAAAACCGTTTGGCGGGCACCTTGCTGTTATGCGCACGATAGCAGATGATATTGTGTTAATAGTTGTAGGGCCATAATAAAGATATTTTTGCGAACTGCTTGTATAACACTCACGGTCTTCTGGAATAAAAGTCCCCCCTTGGTATTGAATAACCAAGAGGGGAAACGCTAGAATATATGGTTATCCTACCAATATTCAGTCATTGCAATGGTTTTGATTTCTGATACCTTCGCTGGCAGCCAGCCTACTAAACATCAATATTTCTCTACCGCAATAAACATATCAATCTCATTATCCGGCTGCTCCCGCTTATATCGTTCGTCCCATAGCTCGAGATCATACCCAACAGGCATATAATTATTTGCCTTTAACCATCTACCATATAAATAATCATACGATTGTTGCAGGTCACTTTCTGGTCCTTTGTGTGTGTAGGCTACATAGGTGTTCTTAGCTATAGTATGGAGGATAGCGCCATCTGGAACATCTTCATCAGCCACTTCATAGCCAATAATATTGGTAAACGTATCCTCATTCACATCGAATTGGTCCTTCATTGGATAAACTTGTATTAAATAAAAATGATTCCCTAGCTTGTGCTGGAATAGGTCTGCATTTTCCTTCAGCTTTGACAATGTTTTGCCAACCAAATCCTGTTCCTTAACCTGTTGTAAATTTGCTTCAAATTGATATCCTGCGACTCGAAACGTGTCTTTCTCTATAACTTTCGGTTCCATTTTCAAAATCTCCCCTTTATCTGTTCTTTTCCAAGACAAGGTCCCTCTCCAGACTAAGCTTCGGCCACCCTCCCCAAATATCAATAAGATTACCATCGGGATCTTCTAAATAAAAATTAATCCCACAATCCCCTTGATCCTGTATTTCTTCAACCGTGACTCCACAATCTGCCAATTGTTTGTGAAGCTCCTCGATATTCGTAACTTCCAATGTGAGGAAACACTGTCTATTGCCATCGACTTCCTGATAATTTAAATTCAAATTCTCTTTTGTTTTGATTAAAAATAATTGCTGCTCTCGGTTGATTTGGAGTTGCGCTTGTTTGGATGACTCATTTACTTCATTTAACAAGGTTAAATGAAGGTTGTTAACATACCAATCTGCGGATCGTTTAATATTAGACGCAGGAATATAAATGCAGTTTATCCCGACGACAGTTGGTGAGCTTGCCTCCTGTTTCAATATTCTTCACTCCTTCTTAAAGTCTTTGTTTTCTACCACTACGCCAAATTTATTGCCCTCAAAATCGAAAAAGTCAAAACCGATAATTGGACCATGCTCCTCTACATCCGTAACAGTTACTCCTTTTTGCTGTAGCTCTTGGTGGTAGGAATAAATGTCTGTAGTTGTAAAGTTATAATAGGCGTTCTGATAATTAGTGCTATCAGGAAACGTGGTTGGTGGCTTTTCCAGAACTCTCACTAAGGTTAAATATTGCCTCTGCTCCATAAAGTAAAAATCCGCCCCTTGATTTTCTGGCCAAGTGCCTACATGGTGAAGGCCAAGCTTCTCTTTATACCAGTGAATAGCCTTTTCAACATTTAAAACGGGTACAAATACTGCTCCAATCCTTATCACGTGAATTCCTCCCTTATTTGTTTTCATTTAATAAACGGATAGGTCGGTAAAAACCTTACATGATAGATAGAAAAAATTAACCCGATAGCTGACAGACCATAAAAACATTTCCATCCGGATCTGTAAAACGGAAACAGATCGATGTTTTGTCTCTGTTTATTTTTTCTATCTGAATCCCTTGTTCCAAGGATGCTAGGTAGGCCTCGTATATTAGATTTACGCTCTTTGATTGAAACCCTTTCATAAAGCTTTCGAATAGATTACTAGTCATGCTTTGTTTACTCGACTGGTTGAGTTTATAGAATTTGGAAGTTTCATCTGGTGATAAATGTGCATAGCGATTTAGTTTTTTCCTGGAACGGTGTAGGGTTGTGTGTACATTGGATTCCGAGTCTTTTATCATCCCAGCGGTTTCTTTAGCGGTAAATTGAAATACATCGACTAATAGAATGATTACAAATTGCTTGATTGATAAATATTCAGCTAGAATTTCCAAGGTTTCCCTAACGTTTATTGGATGTGATTTATCTTCTAAGTCAGCGAGGTCAACATGGTATTCGGATAAGGATTCTGTAGGAAGAATTTTCTTACGCCTCTGATCAATCAGTGTATGTTTGGCGATTTGATAGAAGAATCGCTTGGATAGAGGTCTCTTAGGATTCTTTTTCAATGCTATGTAACTTTTCATTAACGTATCCTGCAGGAGATCCTCTGCCTCCCAGGAGGAAGTGGCCAAACTAATACAGTACTTTTTAATGTCCTCATAAAAGGGGGAAATCAGGGTATCAAATAATGAGTGATCAGGATCAGTAGATTGGTAATGATTCATTTTTTCCTCCAGTTTGAATTGAAGTGTAACTTGCCCTGAGAAGAGAAAACAAAGAAGGTGGATTGCAAGAATGAGATGACTCTGATAAGGAGTGAATTGCTTCTTTATATAGTAACGCTACACCAACTAACTTCTCATTAAATGAATGTATCTATTAACATAAGATTGATTGAGCATTAATATAGCTTTAGTTCCATGTTAATCGTAATGAGATTAGTTTTATAATATTCATTATAATGAAAAATTAGTCAAATAACTAGAGTTAAAAGGTCTAAGCTGTCATTTATTTGTTTCGTCACCATGTAGACTACTTGGAGAAAAGGCATGAGCAGCAATTATGGCTCTTACCCAATGCCCTAATCTTTTTCCAATATAACTTTTTATTATACCTTTTGATTGAATATTTGTATTTTAATTATCCGTAAATGTATATTAAACTAACATTAATACAGAGAAAGAGCTTTTATAAAGGGGGAAATTGAATATGATAACGTTAAATCCAATTGGGCTTGCTTACAATGAAAGATACGAAATGGAAGATGATTATTGGGGTGGCGTAATTAGTAAGATTATATTAGATCAAACTCTTCCAGAAGAAGCATTATACGAAATTGAATCATTTTCTCACTTAGAGATTATTTTTCACTTTCATATGGTTGATAAAAATAAAATTATTAAAGGCGCAAGGCACCCTAGAAATGACATAAATCTTCCGAAAGTTGGCATTTTTGCTCAGCGTGGGAAAAATAGACCTAATCAGTTAGGTCTTACAACTGTAAGGGTAATTAAAAGAGAAGGAAGAGAATTATTTGTATCTGGGCTGGATTGCATTAACGAAACACCGATTTTGGATATAAAGCCCGTTATGAAAGAGTTTCTACCTAAAGAGTCGATAATCCAGCCTAAATGGTCTCACGATATTATGAAAAACTACTGGAGTTAAATAGTTACCCTCTTGTATTCTCTAATAATGCAAGGATTGTGATAAAATATGCCTAAACTAACTTAGCAGGCCATTTTAACAAGAAGAAGATTAAATTGGAAACGGTATCATTAATGTAAATAATCGTAAAGAATAACCTGGGGGAGTATTTTATGACTGCTGAAATAATTTTTGCATCAAATAAATTAGGATACATAAAGGATGAACAGTTAGAATTAATGCTTACTAAATTTAATTTGGGTAAACTTATTTCATCTAAAAAAACTGACAATGGTGCAATGGGTCAAACCATGTTCGTCACATCAACGGAAGGGAATTTTGTTTTGAAGGGAAACCCACTTTATAAAGGGCAGTTGATTGAGGAACGGTTCTTTATAGAAAATCTTGAAGAAAGAACCAGTGTACCAGTCCCTACACCATATATAATTGACAATTCTGAGGATATCTTTGGCTGGAACTATTCTATTATGCCACTACTTAAGGGCGACCATATAAATTCAAATCATCTGAAGACAGTTCTTAAATTTGAAGATAAGATAAAGATAGCTGAATCGATTGCTAGAACCTTGTCATCTTTTCATAAATGGAAAGTGAATGATTTTGGTGAGCTTAACACGGAAACCTTAGAGATAACTCCTTTTAATAATTCTTATACTCAATGGCTTTTTAGGAGAATAATGTTTTGGGTAGAAGATGCAAAGAAGTACTCAGTAATAAATGATAGTGATATCGATTGGGTTAAGTCTTTATTAGATGAATCCGAAAAGGAATTTAATAACTTTTCTTCTCCCACATTTGTAATGGGAGATTTTAAGCCTGGGAACTTTTTGGTACATCTAGGAGAGAATGGCTGGGAAATAAGTGGTGTATTTGACTTTACAAATTCTTATTTTGCTGATCCGATTTCTGATGTAATAAAGATGGTTACGTATTATATAGATAACAACGAAAGAGAAATTGCAAAGCACTTAATGAATATGTACTGTAGTCAATTGGAAGAAGGAAATGCTATAAAAAAGCGTTTAAAGGTGCATATGCTTCATCAAAGAGTGTTAGATTGGGGGAGTGCAAAAGCAACTAAAATGGTTACTTGGGATGATGAACTTTCATTTTCTAAATGGACAGAAGCATACACTGATGTAATTGAAAGTCTTATAGAGTAATACAGCAAATATTAAATAGTTGAACCATTTAATCAGTAGTTATCGTGAATATGACATATTTCAAATCATCTTATAATATCTTTTATTGTCGATAAAATTTAATGCTGGAGAGAGGGAGTGGGAAATATGGCAATCATACCCCCTTTGTTACAAAGAGGAGATACAATTGGATTAGTTACACTTGGCAGCCCTCTTGATGCGAATATTATTAATACTAGAGTACAAGTCTTGAGAAATATGGGCTTTAATATCGTTTTTGGTAGGCATGTTTATTCTTATGATGGCATTGTATCGGCATCAGCTCAAGAAAGAGCAGATGATTTAATGAATATGTTCAGGGATCCGAGTGTCAACATGATACTTGCCACCCGCGGAGGGACTGGAGTTCAGACCATCCTTCCTTATTTGGATTTTGATGTTATAAGACAGAATCCTAAAGTTATATCAGGTTATAGTGACATAACAGTATTATTAAATAGTTTGTATCAATTTAGTAATTTAATCACGTTCCATAGTTTAATGCTTATTGACTTTAGACCAGAAACACCTGCGTATAACTTCAATCAATTTTTTGAAGCAACGTCTACGTTAACTTCCCCTAGGATAATTCAAAATCCCCCCAATTATGCCCTAAGGAGCTTAGTACCAGGAAATGTAACTGGACCTATAGTAGGTGGAAATATGACTTCGTTAGTAAATGCACTCGGTACACCATATGAAATTAACACACAAGGAAAAATACTATTTTTAGAAGAAACGCATTCTCCAACTACAATGGTCTTTAGGTATTTAACACAACTATTAATGGCAGGTAAATTTCGAGATTGTCTTGGTATTATTATGGGAGAGTGTACTAATTGTCCGGTATCGTATCGTACAACGTATGAAGATTTAATTAATGCTCTACTAGTTCCCTTAGGAAAACCACTGATTACCAACCTTAGTTCAGGGCATGGCTTATATAAAGCTGCCATTCCAATCGGTGCCAATGTAAATATAAATTCAACAGAAAGTACCTTGACTGTGATGGAACCAACCGTTTCTTAGTGGGTGGGAGTTTTTGTTTTTTGATTTTGCCAACAAAAAACTGATAAAAATCAAATGGAGAACTTTAACGCTATACCTTGAACTGAATTATTCATCAATAATCTCTCCTTTAATTAGTTAATGTTATACAAAAGTAAACCAATAGCGGTAATACTGTTAATAAAATAAATAGTGGTATCTTATTATTGTTGAAAATTACTAATGAAGTATTAAATAGATTGATCCCCATTAGTATTAAAACAAGTGGAGCGTATGATTGATTAATACTAGCAGGAATGAAAGTAACCCTGTATAAAAAATACAGGGTAGCTGGTAATCTTGTTGGAAAAAATCATTCTGACCACGGAGAATGTAAAATACAATGACAAAAGTTCTTATTTTTATATTCCGGTTGAAAATGTTGAATAACATCTTCTTTCATATTGCCGAAAGTAGTTTCAGGCTTATGTTTAAACCCATCATAGAAAGCTGGTATTATATCCTTTTTGAAATTGTTACGAGGAAACGCTTTAATTATTTCTTCACGCAATTCTTCAGGGAATAGTTCAAAGCCATCTCCCATAACATCTAAACCAACACCATGAAAGAGTAATGCTACTTCTGATTGTTTATGTTCTGCAACACCCGGAGTCGTATGTAATGCAATTGCATCCCATACAAGTTGAATAGTTTCATCTGGAATTTGATACTGTTGAAGAAAACTTCTTGCTGCATTTGCACCGTCTACCTCGAATCGTAAGTCGGCACTACTGTATTTTTTAGTTAAGCCTAAATCATGGAATAAAGCACTGACATATAATAATTCCAAGTCATAATTCTTCTTCGCCTTTTTTCCGTTTACCGCGCCGAATAGAAACACTCGATTGGAGTGATTCCACAATAGATCATTCCCCTGCTCGCGTAAAATATCAGCAGCATCTTTCGCCAACCTAGAATCCGGAATACGGATACCCGCTATTGTTTGTACCATGATTAAAAACCCCTTTACAATAAATTTACTCATCGGTTATGAGTTATTTTCATTGTAAAGAGGATTCTATTATTTATCTATTCTATAATTTCTATGATAATAATAGATAAAATCTATAACAAAGAATTTTGTAAAGAAGTGATCGCACTTTTTTCCGTGTGAAATTGAAGCTTTTCGATCTCACTTACTAATAATTTTATAAATTTTCGTGCTGCGTAATTAATAAAACAATTCTTTTTCATCATGAAATAAACTGCTTTTGTCAAAGACGGCTCTTCAATATGCTGGAAGAATAAACCCTCTGTATCATAAAATTCATATAACGTTCTTGATACTACACTACTCCCAACACCACTTCGAACGAGATTTAATATAGATTCAATACTAGACGTTTCAACAATAGGCTCTATTTGCCTATCCATTTCATAGCTTGTTTTATCAAGTATTTTTCTACATTGGTGTATACTTGGGAATAGAATAAGAGGCTGAACCAGAACAGAGGATAATGAAATCTTCTGATTCCCATTACGTTGATTACTAATAAAGTAAAACTCTTCATCATACAGTTTTGTTACTTGCAACATATCATATTGATTAAGATGAAAACCAATACCAAAATCAGCTTGATTTTCTAGAACAGCCTTTTCCACCTGATCAGTGGTTACAATAAACACTTTAATGTTGGGATATAACTGGCTAAATTGAATACATAAATTAGAAACCAAATCTGTTATTTCTCCCGGTAACACAGCAATTTTTAATTCTCCAAGTTCTACTTTCGTCAATGCTTTGACTTGAGAAGTTATATTTTGAATAGAACTTCGAATATTCATAGCTTCTTGCTGTACAATTTCCCCAACCTTGGTAAGTTCAATTTTTTTGCCAATACGGTTAAAGAGTGGGTAGCCCACCTCTTGTTCAAGCATCTTAATTTGATGACTTAGTGTGGGTTGTGAAATTCCTAATCTTTCAGCTGCTTTAGTAAAATGTAATTCTTTACTAACCATTAAAAAATATTCTAAATGTCGTAATTCGATTTTTTTTACTCCTTTCTAATATAAGAGCTATCTTTAATAAGAACTTATATATCAAGCTGGACTAGCTGAAGAAATTATACCACTGATTGTACTCTTTTTCTTAATTAGCTTCACGTGTTATCGCCACAATAATACTTGTATTGATGTATGGCGTCACATTACTCTTTCCCCGACTTACCCAAATGTTATTATAATTTTACACCTACATTACCCCCAACTATTACAATCCATTATTACTAGAACAATCTCTATTACATTAACACCGTTACCCTATTATATCGCAAATACTAAGTATAATTTAAAAATTATTCTGTATTTTCGGCTTGCAACATATCATCCCTCTTTACACAACTAGCCTCAGTTCAAATGTAACATATATTCATATGCTGTTAATCCGTATACTTTTTTAAAGTGCTTATTTAAATGAGTTAAATCAACAAAATCACATTCCGAAACGGCTTGGTAAATATCTTTATGTTTATCGATCAATTGCTTAGCCCGTTCAATCTTACAGTTGAGAAAGTATTGATATGGTGTGATACCAGTATGAGACTTGAACAATCGAATAAACTGAAATTTGGATAGATGAAGCTCCGTACTAATCTCTTCCAGTTTAAGTACATTCCCTAAATCAGAACGAAGCATATCTTTCGCTTTATTAATTAGAGCATTGTCCTTCGTAATAGCCGTTGAGAGATTGGTTTGAGTAAGTGTATCGGTGAGAGATATGAATAGTTCACTACATAACGCCTCATCTTGTTCCTTTAATATCGCATTTGCTAGACTTAATACTCGTTGTTCAAGTGTATAATCATACACTACTGGGGTCTCGAAACTTATCCTATCTTTTTTCCCCGAAGCTTCTAAAAGTAATTGTGGATCAATATATAGGATGACATAATCAAGACCTGTCTCATCATGTGCCATTCCGTCATGTGCCTGTTCTGGATTAAAAAGCATTACGCCATTAGGATAGGATAATGTTAAATTGCCATCTAAGTTATAATGTTGAATACCACGTAGGGTTACACCAATTGCATACTCCATATGGCAATGCTTTTTATACTTGAAATCAGTGATACTTGCTGACAACGCGGTAATACCGGCAGCTTTTTTATAAATAAATTGATCCATTTTATTCACCTCGTTAAACATTACCTATACCCATATCATAATGGTCGCATAAACTAAGCCTAGTGCCATAATTATATTTACAATCCTTGTATACTTATGTAAAAACCTTTTGAGAATGGTACCAAAAAGAACCCATGAAAGTAATGCGATAAATCCAATGATAGTTATAGCGATCACACTTAACGTAACAGTAGGTGTATCGGTATTGTAGGATAAAACAAAGCTAGGAATAACGGTCATGGTGAATACGATTACTTTCGGATTTAAAAACTGCATAAAGAAGCCTGTAGTAAACGTGCCAGTTTTATTGTTAGTTGATTGTGATGTATCCATTTTATAGATTTGGTAAGAGAGATATAACATATAAATCGTACCGATAATCTGCATACCTATTATAATTTTAGGAACAACGGTTATCAGCACTGTATTCAACATTGCAGATATAGCTAGTAATAAACCAAAAGCAATTATCGATCCAAATGTATAATTCATGGCTTTTTTGGGCCCATAATTATGTACGGTAGATAAAATGACGATATTCGTTGGCCCTGGAGTTATAGTCACAATAAAGCAGTATAGTATAAAAGATGTCATATCCATGATGAAAACCCCTTTCAGTGTTTTCACCTAAATATACATCGAAAAAATTAATTGGATATAGTATATTATTGCAGGATTATAAGTCCCCATCCAGCCTTATTTTATTGCTAAGGCCCTTCATAACAAAAATCATCCTTTATTACTAGCTAAGTTTCCTTCAGTACCAACCTGTTAGTGAAAAAATAGGGTACTTCTCTTCTAAAAGGAAAGCACCCATTTGTTAACCCCGATATTTTATTTTTACCTTATTTCCTAACGACAGGAATCCACATTTCACCAAACACCAAACCGTTTTGCTGTCCCATCTCTACAGTGGCATTTGGCCCACCAACATAGGCGACATCCTTTAATTCAGGTAGAACCTGACCAAATGCAAGGCCAGTAAGTGTTTGACTTAGTTCATCAGCAGTTTTCGCTTCTGCTTTAACAACTACATATTCTCCCTTTGGAAACTCAATCACTCTAGTTGCTTCAGGTAGGGTTGCATCCGTCATAACACCAGCATAATGCATCATCTTGTTATTCACCGCCTCGTTTACGGAGAAAATGTAGTCGTTTGTTGCGACAGATTTTAATGTATCCAGTATGCCATTCTCTTTGACCTCGTGCCAGAAGTCAGACTTCTCCTTTGTTATCCCAGCATAGTCTGTGTAATCACTCTTTAGCTCCGTGCCAAAACCTAGAACTGTGAAGCCTTCCTTTTCCTCTAACGTATAATTTGCCATAATCAAATCTTCCTCTCTTAATGAATTGATCAAATGATTTTTATTTTCACTTGATGGGTTTATAATAGCTTTAAATCATGTCAAAAAGTGATACTGTTTTTGGAGGTTTCTATGAAAAAAGTTGAACGGATTAATACAATTATGCGGTATATTAACAACCGTGCCCACTTTACTATTTCCGAAATCATGCAGGAATTTAATATTTCTCGTTCGACAGCGATTAGAGATATTAGGGAAATTGAAGCCATGGGAATGCCTCTTATTGCTGAAGTTGGCAGAGATGGTGGGTATTTTGTTATGCAAAATTCGGTACTTCCGGATGTTCGCTTTACCGATAATGAGGTGAAAGCCCTTTTCATCGCGTTTATGGCCACAAGAAATCTACAGCTTCCGTATTTAAAGAGTCGCCTGTCCTTAGCTGAAAAGTTACTGGGCCTACTATCGGAAGACCAGCAGGATGACCTTGTTCTGTTAAATCAAATCTTGCTTTTTGAGGGCACTAACCCTAATAATCCCGACCTACTAGACCTGTCAGACCTCCCCCATCCCATGTTAGAAAAGCTTATCCAATTCCTTCTGATGGATCGCTATTTCGTGATTACTATCAATGAAGAGGAAGGTAGCAATACCTATCCAATTTACCTTATGCATCTTTACCGCGAAAAAAGTCGCTGGATGATGGAGTGCTTCGATATAAAGGAACGAAAGAAGCTTATGGTTCCTGTCGACCATCTTGGCAATATTGAACCATACTCAGAGAAGAAAAGATTAAGTAAAAAGAGTATAGAGAAACTATCTAAGCAACAAGAAGTTGAGAATCTTATACTTGAATTAGGTCCAAAAGCGATAGCCCAGTTTAAAAAGTATCATCCTATAAAAGCTTCTCTATCCTATACGAATCCCTTCCAAACGACAGCTGTTCTAAAGACTTATATTCAAGTTAGTGACGAAGAGGAATTAATGGACATGATAAATTGGCTGCTTTTTCTAGGTGAAGATATAAAAATAAGAGAAATACCGAAAGAAGTCTTAGTTGGATTACGAGGGAGATTATCCTTATATTACCCTTAAGAGATGCCGCTATTAACTAGTGCATCTTGGAAAGTTAGTGTCTATTATTTTGTAGGAGCGTGGAATAGAAGCACTAAAACACAACGGAAACAAAAATAGCAGTAATATAATAGGATTTTCACCAAGCACAACCTTTATAACCAAAGCAGAGCCGATAATAGCTCAAGTATGTAAAAGAATGTTCCCCCTCCTTTAGTTTCCTTAAAATAACCAACCTGCTAATGAATGAACGTTAACAAATAGGGCCTTCTCTTCTAAAAGATAAGCCCCCATTTGTTGAAAATCCGATCCCGTTATTTTAATAGCTTGTAATTAGAATGATATTTGGAATAAAACCTATATAAGAATGGAGTTATCGTAAAGGCAATAGTACTTAATACTAGAGAAACTATAAAAGAGATTAAAATAGATAAAGTACTGGAAGTGTCAAAATACGTTAGTACCAAATAACCGCCAAAAAATGCAATAAAAAATACAAACCCTATGCTGATGATTTTGGATTCCATGCTTGTCATATGCTCTGTACCACATTTTCTACAATTCATCGTATTATTTTTGTTAAACGACGACTTCCATACAAATTTATATATTTCTATCCATTTGAATTTTGTATGACACTTTTCACACTTTTGCAAATGATTCTCCTCCTTTATATTCCTCTCCTGTTGGCAAATTGTGTGGTTAATCGTAATCCAACAAATTATTTCTCCTTTACCGAAACATAATAAATTATCCCCAAAACAATTGGTATCAACAATACAAATGGTTTTTGGTTGTCAGGTAGGTATAATAATAAAAATAGCCCGACTAGGTGGCAACCCCTTAAAGTTAGAGTTTATATTATGCAGCTGATTGACTGGATTGAGTTCGGTATTCTACCGGACTCAGTCCAGTCAATTTTTCTTT